>JAJYZH010000045.1 GCA_021800135.1 Microcaldota archaeon | reverse complement strand
GCTGAAAAAATAAATCATGGATCCGGAGGGAGTTGAACCCTCGATCTCTGCTTGTCCTAGACGTTAAAGCATGCCCATATAAGAGCAGCGCTTCACCGTTAAGCTACGGATCCACCGATTACATCGTATTTAATACAGCTAGGGATTTAAATATAATTAACTGCGGGCATGACGAGCGCATTTTAGTTTTTGAATCTATCAACATCGAACATGTACTCGCTGACATGGTCTTTTATCTGCTCTTTTCTCTCCCTTAAGCCTGATAAAAACTTGTTTATTGCGTCGGATGACATCGCCTTCATCTCGCCGCTCAAAATCTTGCCGGATTTGTAGTCCGCATATGCCCTGCTGACCTTCTCCTGATCCGGCTCAAGGGCGCGGTACATGTTGAAAGCAAAATCGACATCCGGATTAGCCCCGTACTTCCTCTGCTCCTCCTTCGTGTCCCTGCCACCGGAGAAAGCGTATTTGTTTATCTTTTTCTTGACGGTTTCCTCATCATCATCCAGAAATATAGCGCTGTTCGGGTCCGAGGAAGACATTTTCCCAGTTCCCTGAAGCGATGGCATTAGCTTGGATATTATTGCCGATGGCTTGTAATACCCTAGTTTTGGAAGTATGTCTCTCGCGATCTTGAAATGGTCATCCTGGTCTATGCCATAGGGTATGAGGCACCTTACGTTCCTGCCCTTTATTGCCGAGAGCAGAAATGCGGGGACGGCCTGCATGCTAGTGAAAAAATATTTCCCAACGTTATCACTGTCCTTCAGGCCGAATACTGCCTTTGCAGTGGACGCTGTCAGCTTTTTTGCAAACATAATGGCATTGTTGTAAAGGATCTTGGACTGCTCAGAATCCACTATTATATGGGTCCTCTCCTTATTGAAGCCGAGGCTGAGTATATCCAGGATGTTGTCCTGCGTATTTTTTCTTATCTCGTCCATGCTGATATCCTTCACGAGATACTTCTCATCGTCTGTTATCTGTATGAGCAGATCAACATCAAATTTATCCTGAAGCCACTTTGTGAATATGAACGGCAGCAAGTGTCCGAGATGCATCTTGCCAGAGGGGCCTCTGCCAGTGTAAAGATAGAACTCATTGCCCTTCGAGTAATCGTCTAGGACCACGTCAAGGTCCCTGTGCGCAAAAAACAGCCCGCTTGTCAAAAATGGATGCAGGTCTCCTGTGATTTTTTTCAGCCTGTCCAGGAGCTTATCATCGATTAGCTTGGCCCCGAATTCCTTTATGAGTTTTGGGTAGTCTTGCTCCTTTATCTCGCTTGATACTTCCCAGGGATTAATCTTCAGGCCTTCCATCACTATAATCAATACCGACAGCCAATAAAAATATATGTCTACAGGCAGAAAGTCACTTTATTCTCTTGCCGTTGACCTTTTTGCTCTGCCAGGCGTATGACTTGATCTTCGCGGTTCTGCCATAACCACAGTGCGAGCAGTACCCTTTTCTCTTGAGATAGGAGTACTTTCCACACCTTCTGCATTTTACGTGCGGGCTCTTCCTGTTATGGAGGCCCATTGAGGCTGTACTCATATACTAGGCGATATCAGGATTATCGTATCTCCCCTGATGAACACGTTTCCCAGCTTTCTGACTTCACCAGAGCTGGTCTCTTCCGCGTTTTCGAGCGTTATATTCACATGGATATCAAAGGCAACAAGCTTGCCGTTGATAGAATGGCTGTTCTTCAGCTCGACTAAAACTGTCTTGCCCTTGGCAGAATTCAACAAATCCAAAGGCCTTGCATTTTCCGACATAAATTCACTCTCCGTAACCGCCCATTCCGCCGGGTGGCGGAGGCGTCTGATTTGCAGACTTTCCTGCTGCGATGATGTCGTCTATCCTCAATATCATGACGGCAACTTCGCTTGCGCTTTTTATCGCCTGCTTCTTTGTCCTAAGTGGTTCTATAACCCCTTCAACGTACATATCAGATACTTTTGGTTTATATACATCTAAAAGGTTTACTCCCGCCCATTTCTTTCCTTTCTGGTGCTCCGCTCTTAGCTCCACAAGTATATCTATCGGGTCCATGCCTGCATTCTCAGCAAGCGTCTTTGACACTATCTCAAGAGAGTCAGCAAACGCATTCACTGCAAGCTGCTCCCTACCGCCAAGCTCGGCAGCGTAATCACGGAGGTTCTTCGCAACCTCTAGTTCGGTTGCACCGCCACCGGCAACTATAGCCCCATTGTCTTCTATGACGGACTTCAGGTCACCTAGACTGTCGTCTATTGCGCGCTGGATCTCTGCAGTAACATGCTCTGTTCCACCGCGCACAAGTATTGTTACAGCCTTCGGGTTTTTGCATTCCTCTATGATTGCCAGATTCTCTCCTGCCATCTTCTCTATCTTCACTGCGCCGGCGAATCCAAGCGAATCCTCCGATAGCTCGTCAAGCGTGGCAACAACCTTTGCTCCGGATGCCTTCCCTATTTTCTTCATATCATTCTCGGAAACCCTCCTGAAGGCCAGTATACCTGCTTTTGCAAGGAAATGCTGCGCCGCATCGTCAATCCCTTTCTGTACTATGACAACGTTCGCACCAGATTTCTTGATCTTGTCTACCATATCCTTGAGCATCTTCTCTTCCTCGTTCAGGAATGCCTGAAGCTGCTCCGGCTTCTCTATTCTTATCTGTGCGTCTATGTTTGTCTTCTCTATTTCCAATGCCACGTTAAGAAGCGCGATTTTTGCGTTCTTTATGTAGTCTGGCATGTCCGGGTGCACCTTCTCCTTGTCTATTATAACACCCTTTATAAGCTCAGAATCGGTTATGCCACCCCCCACCTTTTTCTCCACTTTTATGTCATCCAGGTCAACGACGCCTTCCTTTTCCGACATTGATTTGACATGCTGTATCGCATCTACTATCAAAGAGATTATGTGCTCGTCTGCGCCGGTGCTTTTGCCTATTATCGCGGTTTTGACGATCTTATTCAGCTCTTTCTTGTCCCCTATATCGAGCTTAAGCTTTATGCTGTCTAGGATGTCCTGTGCTTTTGTAGCGGCAAGCTTGTATCCCCTTGCTATGAGCGTGGGGTGTATATTCTGATCAAGCAGGGTTTCGGCGTTTTTTAGCAGCTCGCCGGCTATTATCACCGCTGTCGTAGTGCCGTCGCCTACTTCTTCCTCCTGGGTCTTAGCTACTTCGACTATCATCTTTGCTGCCGGGTTCTCAACATCCATGCTTTTAAGGACTGTAACACCGTCGTTCGTTATTGTTATATCACCAATGTTATCGACTAACATCTTGTCCATACCTCTGGGCCCAAGAGTCGATTTTACGGCATTTGCTACGGCTTTTGCAGCCGATATATTATTGCGTTGCGCATCCTTTCCGCTTGTCCTCGTGTATCCTTCCGGTAAGATAAAAATTGGTTGAACTGAATCTGCCATACTACACCTCCACTTTTAACTAAAGCGTGCTTCAACACTTGCAGCACGCATATCTAGATAATAACTTATTACCTTATATTTAAATGTTTCT
>JAJYZH010000044.1 GCA_021800135.1 Microcaldota archaeon | reverse complement strand
TGCCCTGCTGCAGCAATATTACTACCTGTTCAGCCTCGCGTTCATTATAGGGACTGCAGTGCTCATCGATTCATTCGCCACAAACCTCAAATCAAAGTACAGGGGAACAATGGCGAGCCTGATAGGGATCGGCTATCCCATATCATACCTTTTGATTTCTTCACTTACGGGCCAGCCATTCGGCACAGTCAACTATCTGCTCCCGTTCGTCAGTTTCATAATCGCACCAGCCGCAATATACGTGATGGAGTCAAACAACATGAAACTGGTAAGGACCCTGGATGTTAGGAAAGAGGACCTTAGGATGAAATTCGGGGAAGCGTTCGAAGACCTAGAATCCGGAAACGTGAGCGAGACGTTCGACAGCATAGGCAACTACGAATCCACAAAGGAAGAGCTCAAGAACGCTGTCCTGGCGCCTATAGAACAGAAGGCCATATCCCGGGCATACAACATAAAGCCTGTAAAAGGCATACTCTTCTTTGGACCTCCAGGTACGGGCAAGACGATGATGATGCGCGCCCTTGCCAATGAGATCCGGGCTGGTTTCTTCTATGTCAAGTCATCCAACCTGATCTCTGCATACCCCGGCGAGACCGAGAAGATGCTGGCCAACATATTCACAGTGGCAAGGAAGCATGCGCCATGCGTGCTCTTCTTCGATGAAATAGACACCATAGCGATAAGCAGAGAATCCGGGGAAGCAGATGATACCCACAGGCATGCGCTCTCCCAGATGCTTGTAGAGATGGATGGTTTCCAAAAACTAAACAACGTCATAATGGTAGGGGCAACCAACGTGCCGCAGGTGATGGACAAGGCCATACTCAGGCCCGGAAGGTTCGACAAGATAATATACCTGCCACTTCCAGACTTCAACGGCAGGAAGAAAATACTGGAGCTTTACCTCCATAAACTGCCGATTTCTGACGATGTGGACATAGACGTGCTTGCGGAGAAGACCGAGCGCTATTCCGGTGCAGACATAAAGGCCATGACCGAGAATGCGGCGCAGATAGTGGCGCAGCGCGCCTCTAGCAAGCACACCATACTGGCAATAACAATGGAGGATATTCTTGACGTTATAGAGACGCAGAAGCCTTCAACCTCTCTCGCACAGATAGACGAGTATAACAGGTTCAAGATCGACTTTGAGAGGCAATCATTCGAGGAGACAAACTACGAAAAGGAGAAGAAGACAACGATAAACGACGTAATAGGGATGGAGGACGCGAAGAAGGCCATGGATGAAGCAATATCAATCCCTCTCCTGCATCCTGATTTGGTAAAGAAGTACGACGTCCCGGCAATAAACGGTGTACTGCTATTCGGCCCACCAGGCACTGGCAAGACGATGTTGATGCGCGCGGTCGCCAATGACTACAAAGGACTCACAATGCTCACATTGAACGGGGCCGAAATAGCGCGCGAAGGCATAGAGAAAGCGACTTCTACAATGCGAGATGTATTCAACAGGGCCCGCGACAATGCGCCATCCATAATATTCATAGACGAGATAGACGGCCTGGTCCCGAAGCGCGAGGGTGCGAGCGAGTTCACTGCGCAGATAACCACTGCGCTGCTTCAGGAAATGGACGGCATAAAAACATACTCTAACGTGGTAATCGTCGCAGCTACAAACAGACCTGACATGCTTGATACTGCGCTTCTCAGGCCGGGGAGGTTCGACAAGCTGATATTCGTGAAGCCCCCAAGCGAAGGGGACAGGGCGAAGCTGTTCTACATATACCTCAAGAACGTACCCATAAGCAGCGACATCGATTACGCCGCGATTGCAAAGTCCACTGACGGTTATACCGGCGCTGACATATCAAACGTGTGCAGGGAAGCAAAGACAAAGGCGCTGGAGAAGAGGGTGAAGACAGGCGAAGATGTAGAGATAGGTATGGATGACATACTATCGATCATAAAGAAAGTGAAGCCTTCCGCGCCGGAGATGGTGGTGAGCATGTATCTCTCGTTCCTGGCAAGGTACGGGCAGAGATAATCATACCTATCTCATCCTTCCCTCAAGGCTCCTGCTGGAGAACACCCTCGATGCGTCTGTAGCAAAGATGACCCTTGAGCCTTCATTTTCCCTGACATTGCAGAATTCAATCTTTATAAAATCGCCCACGCCGATGTTTGCAGTCGCGTATGCGCTCGAACCCCAGAGGGTTGCATTGATTGTTTCGGAAAGGTCGCTGATTATGCAGTTCGAAACGCCTATCTGCCCCTCCCCATCAAGCCTACCCACATACTTTACCGGGCCTATCTCAACAACTTTGCCAATGATATCGATGTCCCTCTCCCCTCCCTTAAGCAGTGCAAAGTCTGAAATCCCTCCATGCGACTGCGACACCCTTACAATAGTTGTCTTGTTTATGCCTTTTAGGGTACCTCTGCCTTCTTCAAGTGCGGCGTTTCTCACAAACACGATATCGCCCCTCTCGAACGGCGTGGTATCTATGAGCCTTGAAAGGTTATCAAACAGCCTGAGCCTTATTGTTTTGCCCTCATGCCCAAGCACTATCTCCCTTCTGACCCCTTTCCTGTTCCCATAATCAAACTCAGTTTGGTTGAAAACCCGGTAAAGCCTATCCTTTAAGTCTACCAGGTAACCCGATGTACTGCCGCCAGGTGCGTTGAAAGGTGCGGCTGACCTGCCGCCGGCGTTGATGAATTCCAACAGTCCGACTACATCAGTCACGTCCGTTGATGATGAACCCATATCCGCAGGAGCGCCTGACCCTCCGGCTGCTATCCTCTCAGCATCTTTCCTACCTATCATGCCTGAAAGCTCCTCTAGGACATCCTCGGCGCTTGCCATCCAATCGCTATTAAACTCCCAGAGAAAAGATAAAAAATGTTCCATACATATGTATACCCGTGTTATGATGGCAACAAAATCAGTCTGGCTTGACGGGAAAATAGTGGACTATGCAGAAGCTAGAGTTCCAATACTTACGCATTCGATGCAGTACGGCAGCGGCATATTCGAAGGCATAAGGTCGTACGAGAATAAAAGCGGCTCAGGAGCCGTAATATTCAGGCTTGGCGACCACATAAAGAGATTCCTGAATACGGCTAAGATATATTCGATGAAGCTCGGATATACGCAGGAGGAACTGGAAAAAGCAGTCATAAATGTGGTCAAGGCAAACGGCGCATCCTCATTTTACATAAGGCCATTTGCGTTTTATAACGATGACAATATAGGAGTAAGTACAGCAGGAAAAAAGACAAGCGTTTACATAGCAGCCGTCCCATTCGGGTCGTATTTTAACAAGGAGAAAGGCATAACCTGCAAGGTAGCCGGATGGCAGAGAATAAATTCAAACATATTGCCGATAGAGGCGAAGGCTAGCGGCAACTATCTAAACTCGATAATAGCGGGCAACGAGGCAAAGGCCTCCGGTTTCGAAGAGGCGATAATGCTCTCCGGTGTGGGATATGTGGCTGAAGGATCGGCAGAGAACATATTCCTTGTAAAGGGTGGGGAGATTATAACGCCAAGCAGGAGTGCTGACATACTGCTTGGGATAACTAGGGAAACAATAATACAGATTGCGCCTTCCCTCGGGCTTAGTGTCGA
>JAJYZH010000043.1 GCA_021800135.1 Microcaldota archaeon | reverse complement strand
AATGTCATATTGGATTATCTGGTTGATTCTGGAAAAATCGTAATTAAAGATAGGGAAATAATCTGGATTTGGAACCCGAAAGCTGTAGAAAGATACAAAAAAGCAGGGCTAGTGGTGAAATGAATTCTGATAGAAAAATCACAGTATCTTTTGCAGATCCTAAACTAGTCAAGGAGTTTGGTAGATTGAAGAAAGAGGAACCGGAACTCTATAGGTTTATAGACAGGGCATTGGACGACCTTAAAGCCGACCCTGAATGCGGAATTCCAATTCCAAAAAGTCTGATTCCAAAAATTTATGTTAAAAGATATGGAGTGAATAACCTATGGAAATATAATTTGCCTAACGCTTGGAGACTAATCTATTTTCTATCAGGCACTAAGATTGAAGTTATTGCAGTAGTCCTTGAGTGGATGAAACATGATGAATATGAACGGCGCTTTAAGTATTAACGGTCTCAAAGCCGTTCTGTTTGCACAGTTATAGACTTCTCATAGGTTCGTTTTTACACAAAATCGCGCCCGAGTGCTATTTAAATTCCAAACTTCGTAAAGCTCGTATCAAGTGGGTTCGATAAGGCCTGGGAGTTGGCAGATTTATGCCAAAATTTACGAGAGGAAAGATGCTGTGACCCCAGGGCATTCTTTGGCGGTGTAAACAAAAGGGCAGTCCTCGATAGAGGGCTGCCAAACAACAAGGCTTAGCGCTTCCTGCGCTTCTTGGATGTCTTCCTTGTTGCCTTTCTCTTTTTTGCTTTTGCCATTTTTACCACGAAAGTGCAACACTGCCAATTTATTTAACTGTGGGCAAAACGAGGTTGTAGTCCTGGTTACAAATAATGGTGGGGTTCAAAAAATATTTGCCGTTTGCACCTTCGGATATGGAAACGTCTTAATTCTTTGCAAACAAACAATAATACTGGTGAGCGAGTGCCTTATCTTACGAAAGTTGACCGGATTAAGCCAGAGGCGAATACGGAGCCTGTAAAGAAAAGAGACGATACTAGAATCGAAGTCCTGACCTTCGCTGAAAAGTTCGTGAGGAGTTTCTACATGGATGGGTGGAAAATAAGGTACTCTGCCATAAACAAGGCTGGAGAGGACGTCGCCATAATAGTGCCAGAAGGCTCCGATGCGGATAGGGTGATACGCAATGAGCTTGAGAAAGGCCACAAGAAGCTGAAAATGCAGATAACAACTTTCAAGACCTACACGAGCTACGTGTGCCTTGGAAAAGGTTGAGGCTGTGGAATCGGTCCATTCTCTAGTTGCGATAGTCCTTGTCTGCAAGGATGGCCTTATCGTGATGAAGAGGCGAGAGAGCGAGCTTCTCGAGCCAGGGGTATGGGCTGGGCCTATAGGCCATGTCAAGAAAGGAGAGGCGCACGAGCAGGCTGCGCTAAGGGAGCTGTTCGAGGAGACGGGGATGCGAGCATCGCCAGAGGAGCTGAAACCCTTCAATGAGTCGGAGATATCTATTGCGGACAGGAATGGCAGAAGGCACGTCCTGCGTTTCAGTAGGTATTCGTACAGGCTTGATGATTCCAGGTCGCTTGCCGATATACAGCTGTCAAAGGAACATGCGGAAAAGAGGGTTGTAGGTTTTGAAGAACTTAGAAGGTGCCACGAGCATCCTTCTGAGTTTGAGCAGGAGTTCTCGCAGTCTGGAGCGAAGTTTATCCACGACAATTACTTCAGGATAGTGTCGCTTTGTCAAGACGTCAAGAGGACAGGATGGAAATCCCATGCTTGATGTCATGTAACGGCTACCTGGTACGGATTCTCTCCCTGACATGTTGTATTACCGTATACTGTGCCGTTTATATTGCAGGTGAGACCTACGCCTGGGCATGTGTAAGTGACATTGTTTATTGCAATCTGATAGTTGCAAAAACTCACAGGGATACCGCTCTGCTGATCGGCGGAACACGCAGTCATGCAGTCCGCTTTAAACTGGTCTAGAGGGTTTGGAGCGGAGAAGAAAGTAATGTAAAGACAGATAGTTATCAGGACTACGGCTATCGCGGCTGCTGTGATTATGACACGCCTATCCAAGAGCTGTCCTTTCTTCCCGGCACTTTGCCAGTCACAGCCATGGTTAACCCTCCTGAGCGAATTTATTAATAAGCTTCGGGATTCATCTGTTTCTGGATATTGACTAGCATTTATCAATTTTCCCATATCAACCAGATTGATTGTACAGCAGGCGCATTGCATGGTAGGCGTGAGCACGTTCGTTAGAGGGCTGGGAAATCCGGTAGTGATGGTGATTGTCTTTGCTGCTATCTTCTCGCTGCTTTGGCTCCTCGACCAAAGCCTGTGGTCTTATCTTATAATACTCACCAGCGCTTACAATGCGTCCGGGTGGCTCACCCTATTGTGGGGGAAGACGAGGAGGAAGGGCAGGTTCCTTTCTTCGGAACCGGCGACGCGGGCAAAGGGACATGCCTTCTTCTTTTTCATGTCTTATATAATCATGGCTGCCGTGGCTAGCAACTACCTCGCCGGCGACCTGGTACAGTTGATAGAGACGGAGAGCAGCGCTGTTCTGTTTGGTATAACGATACCTTACTTCTCCCTTGCTGTAGTGGATCTCACCATAGTGCTATTCACCTACATATACTTCCACTATGCCGTGTACAAGGTCAAGTAGATCCGGCCTGATGGAATGGAGCGAATGGAGCACGATCCGATAAAGTAATAAATACCAGCACGTGGAATACTCCTTGGTTCGATGATAGTCTGCATTACTGGAATGCCTGGCGCAGGAAAGACAATGGCTGCCGATTTCCTCAGAGACGAACGTCGTTTCAAGATTATTGAGATGGGGGACATTGTAAGGGATTTGATGACGGAGAGGGGGCTTGACATAAACAACGTCAGCTTGCGTGGGTTCGCGAGCAGGCTCAGGGAGGAGCACGGCGATGACGCGGTAGCAAAGATGCTGGTCAGCAAGGTTAAGGGGCTCGGCGGAGATATAGCCATAACCGGAGTGAGAAGTGTAAGCGAGATAGAATGCTTCAGACAGGCGCTCCGTGACATATCCGTTATAGGGATTATAGCACCGAAGGACATGCGATACGTGAGGCTTAGGGACCGGGGCAGGCAGGATGACCTGAAGAGCATGGACGAGTTCGAGTTCCGAGAAGAGAAGGAGAAGGGATTCGGAGTTCAGGGAGCGGTAGATGCCGCTGATTATATAATAACGAACACCGGCACGCTTGAGGATCTGAAGGCAAACATGATGCAGGTGCTGGAGCTGATAAGGAAACGGAACGGTCAGAGCGAATAACCCTTGTTTCGTTGCCCCGATCGTATAAGCGGACTCCGCTGTTTTAGTCGTATGTAAAATTCCGGCTCAGAGCAGCTTCGGCGTCCTGATTCCTCGCTGCCCCAGGTACTTCCCAGAATAGGTGTTCTTAACCCTGTTCATCGTTGCCGCGAATATTATATGCGCGAACCTCACGCCGGGCTTGAGCGCGATGTTGTGCGTGGAGTGATTTATCACCTCAAGGGTTATGTCGCCCTTGAAGCCGGCGTCGATAATCGTAGGAGGCATCGAAAGCCCGTGCCTTGCCCACGAGCTTCTCAATTCCACGAACCCCATCAGGTTGTCGGGCATCTCGAGATACTCGTGAGTAGTAAGCAGCACCTGCTG
>JAJYZH010000005.1 GCA_021800135.1 Microcaldota archaeon | reverse complement strand
CAAAATTCCATAGAGGTAGAGAACTTATACAAGGGCTTCAAGACCTACGAGACGAAGAAGAAGGGCATTATGGCTTCATTCAGGAGGAAGTACTACATAAAGAAAGCCCTTAAAGACGTGAGCCTGAGCATCCCTGAAGGTTCCATAACTGCACTGCTCGGCAGGAATGGCAGCGGCAAATCAACCCTAATAAAACTGCTTACCGGGATACTGTATCCCGATTCCGGCAGCGTAAGGGTGCTGGATTTCAACCCATGGGAGGAAAGGATGAAGCTCGCGAGAAACATAGGAGTAGTCCTCGGCGCGCACGGGCAGCTGTACTGGAACCTACCTGCCTATGACACCTTCAAGTTCATGGGCCATGTATACGGCATAAAGCAGAACGATTTCGAAAAAAGACTCAACCACCTCGTAGATATACTGAACCTGAAAAACGTCTACAGGAAACCCGTCAGGACGATGTCCCTGGGAGAGCAGATGAAGTGCAACTTCGTAGCGTCAGTACTACACATGCCAAAGGTTGTATTCCTCGATGAGCCCACTATAGGTGTGGACATCTCATCAAAAGCCGCGCTTAGAGCTGCTCTGCTCGAGATGAGGGACGCGTACAAGACAACCTTTCTGCTTACAACTCATATAGTAGAAGACATATCAATAGCAGAGAGAATCCTACTGCTGGAAAACGGTAGGCTTGAATTCGACGGCAGCAGGGAAAAGTTGGAACACCTTTTCGGAAACAAGAGGATTGTGGAATTGCAATTCAACGAGAACTACCCCCTCAAACCGGAACGCTTCGGAAAAATACTGTATCAAGGGAAAGGATATGCAAGCATAGAGGTAAAGGCAGATACGCTTAAAAACCGGAGATTCATAGACCTGCTGAGCAACGGTCACATCCTCGACTACAAAGTATCAGAACTAAATCTTACTACGATACTCAGCAGAGTATATGAGAAGTTTGACACAAAAAGAAAACGATGAGCATGAAAACAAAAACCATGTCCAATCCCTATCTTACCCTTTTCTCTATCGGAATCAAGGACACCCTGGCGTATAAGGCAAATTTCATCCTATCATTATTCTCCAGCCTTGCACAGGCAGGGCTGATGATTTTGATATGGACTGCAATATACCATTTCACCAATACTACTAGCCTGGTCGGAATAACGCTTTCAAGCATGTACATATACTTTTTCCTCGTATACGCCTTCAGATCCGTAATAAACATGAACCTGCCTGAAGTAATGCAGCAGGACGTGCAAAGCGGCAGTGTGGCCGCAGCATACACAAGGCCATTGAAATATCCGCTGCAAGTTTTCTTCAACAGCATACCTGACGACATGCTTTATGCCCTGATTATAACGCTGCCCCTTCTTGTGATTGCGGTGTTACTGTCTCCCCAGCCAGTCTCATCATTTACCGCGCTTCTGGTTGTAGTAGAACTTGCGATAGGTTACTCACTGGTAAGTCTGATAGGCTTCATGATTGGAATGCTGGCCATCAAGATGGTCAACATATATGGCATAGCAAACTCTATGTGGAGCATAATGCTGCTACTTGGGGGTGGGGTAATGCCTCTTGCACTGTTCCCTAATGCTATAACCCACATACTAATGTTTACGCCATTCCCGATTATGCTCTATACCCCAGCAGCAACATTCCTTGGCATAGTGAGTAGCAGCGAGGCTATAAACTCCATAATCATAAGCGCTGTTTGGGTGGTAGCACTGGCAATCATCTCAGCAGCCGCATGGAAATTCGTCAGGAAGAGGATAACCTCTGCAGGTGGATAGCATGAGTACAAATGATATAACAGACTCTATTGCATTCTTTGCGTGGGTCTGGGTTTACAGATTTAAGACGTTCTTTACCTACAGAGGCCAGGTGGCCATATGGTTTACATACAGCAGTTTAACGAGCTTCTACAGCCTCATAACCATGTCTATAATCTACAGCGTCTCAAGCGGCGTTCCAGGATGGAGCTATTTCCAAATTTTGGTGCTTTCCTATATGGTTACGGTAGCGATGAATATACTCTATTTCACTATAGACCCGTGGGACCTAGTGAGGGAAATGCGGTTCGGAGGACTGGACATGCAGCTTGTCAGACCATATGGTGTTGTAACGCTATTGCTCTCCATGCCAGACGTTTGGCCTATAGCAATTGGTGGCATCGTTAGTGGGGTAGCCATACTGATATTTGCATTACTACATGTGAGCTTCTCTATTATGTCCCTGCTTGGCTTCGTGTTCATGTTCTCTTTGGGCAGTATCTCCTTTGTGTTGTTTACACTTTTGTTCACGATACTGTCATATCACCTATTCAAGAGCGCCGGGTTCATAGGCAGGATTACGAATGTGCTATCCACAGCAGGCAACTATCCACTGAGCATCTACGGTGCCGTGATCACGCTGCTGTTCACTGTAGTCCTACCAATAGGGATCGCATCCTACTACCCAGCCGAAGCCCTGTTTGGAGAGCTAAGCGCACTTTCATACACGGCCGTAATAGCAATCGAAATAGTCGTAGCGGCGATAAGCTACAAAGGGATCTACGCCCTGATGAAGCGCTACACCAGCGGCGGAGGATGAAGTATAAGCATACTGAATGGAAACAGCGAGGTTTAAAGATGCAGGGAGGGAGATTTGAACTCCCGAACCCCTAAGGGAATGAGCCCTGAACCCATCGCATTTGACCAGGCTTTGCTATCCCTGCATTGGTTCCCGTATATAGCGGGAAAAGATACTTAGGAAGTTATGATGGGAAAGCTTTTTAATACTAAATGAGTATCTAGATTGTGTAGTCATGCGATATGCAAGAGAGCACATAAGGAGATATTGGGCGTTTTCATACAGGCGCGCTCTAGGGATTTCGATGCTGACTTTCGCTATAGCGCTCGCGATCGGCATGACCTTTACCGCAGTGCTATCCTCATTCTTCTATACAAACTATGCTGCTGAATTCGTATTCTGGCTGCTTCTGATATTCGTGACCACCTTGGTCCTCGTCGTGAGCATGGTAAGTGCACATATATCGACAGTAAGGTACATGAACGAATACGAGCACAGGATGCATAGCAAATATACTGGCGCGTGGCTTGTAGTCCTTGTAATAGGCGTATTCGCATTTTTCCTTCCGATACTCTTCTTCAACAACTACATCGAGCCCATAATATTCCTGTTTAGCTTCGGAGGCATACTCTGGGTATTCTATATCTCTGTAGCCATGATATTCAAGCATAAGTACCATGAGATAGCATTCAGCGCGGCAGCTCTCTGGGCAATATTCGCAATCGGAATATTTACGGTCTACTCCAGTAGCGGTCTGTACGCCGCCAGTCTGCAGCAGATCACAAACATGGCGCGATTCAGCCTGTTCCTGTCAATGATGTCGCTGATAACGATATTCGGTGTTACCGGAATGGCGCTTGTATTCAATTCTTCCAATTCATTCGTAAGCGAGATAAAGTACCTTATGGACGCAATGCCAGAGCCGCCTGCCCGCACCTCACACCCGCGCTCTTCAAGGCGGAAGTGAATCCACGCGCGCGTACTGTAATATCTAGATAAACAGCCGATTTGCTAAGGTATTTATTTATTTCCTTTTACAAATAATAGAGATTTGAGACTAACTGCAAAGTTAGGCATGCGACTCTTTTATTGATACGCTCTCTGGTGAGCTGTTGGATTATGATTTCGATCTTGTAGCCAAGCACGAATTACTTGACGAGAAAGAAACCAAGGAGGTGATTAAGAAGCTGCAGACACCTCTGAACAAGTTTCCGAAGATCCTGAAGACAGATCCGCAGATCGCCAAACTGAATCCAGAGCCCGGACAGCTTGTCGCAATACACAGGGACGACCCTACAGGAAAGTACCTCTACTACCGCGTAGTAGTAGATAGCGCATAGTCTCTCATTCATTGTGATAAAATGAGCGATAACCACGAGCTGCTTGCGTCGTATTTGAGCACTAATTCCGTAGTCCAGCACCAGTTGGAGAGTTACAACAGGTTCGTGAGCCTCAGCATACCAAAGATCGTTGAGAGCAACGGGATGGTAGAGCCGGATGTCACAAATTTCGCGATAAAACTCAGCAACATAAGGCTAGAGCAGCCCAAGGTCATAGAAGCTGACAGTTCGATAAGGAGCATAACCCCGATAGAAGCACTGTCGAGGAACCTCACCTATTCAGCAGCAATGTACATAACCTACACCCCTATGATAAGCGATATAGAGAAGGTGGACAGCGCAGGCGAGATATTCATAGGCGAGCTGCCTGTAATGGTAAAGAGCGACCTCTGCTACCTTAAGAACATGAGCAGGGAGCAGCTAATACGCAACGGCGAAGATCCCGACGATCCCGGGGGCTACTTCATAATAAGGGGGACCGAGAGAGTGATAGTGGGCATAGAGGACCTCGCCCCGAACAGGGTTATAAGCTCAAGGGATGGCAAGAACGTCGTCTCAAAGATATTTTCCACTACCCTCAACTTCAAGAGCAGATGCAGCGTAGAGAGGGATGAATACGGCGTATTCACTGTGTATTTTCCCACGGTCACAAAAGGCATAGATTTCATAATGGTTCTGAGAGCGCTCGGTCTCAGCATAAACGAGATACTGGAAAGCACGGACAACTACGATGTGCGCAACGACATGATGGTAAACATAGAGATGAGCAAGGCCAAGGACATGGGTCCGACCGCAGCCCTGGAAGAGCTCGGCAGGCTGTCTGCGCCGAACCAGTCAAAGGCGTATCAAGAAAAGAGGGCCGATATGCAGCTCGACACTTACATACTGCCTCACATAGGGACAACCGCGGAGGACAGGAAGGCAAAGGGATACTATCTGCTAAGGATGGCCGAAAGGGATTCGTTCGTGGCATATGGGTACGCGAGGCAAGACGACAAGGACCACTACGCCAACAAGAGAGTGAGGTTCGCCGGGGACCTGCTTGAAGACCTTTTCAACGAGTCATTCAAGTCTTTCATAAAGGATGTGAAGTACCACGTAGAGAGAATAGCGGCAAGGGGAAGGAAACTATCAGTGAGAACTAGCATAAACCCGGACGCACTGACGGAGAAACTTTTATATTCAATGGGTACAGGAGCATGGCCTGGCGGTTACACCGGGGTATCGCAGGTCCTTGACAGGGAGAACATGATCAGCACGCTTGCGCATCTGCGCAGGATAAAATCCCCTCTTGCTAAGAAGCACGCGCACTTCAAGGCAAGGGACATACACGGTACGCATATCGGTAAGATATGCCCGAGCGAGACTCCAGAAGGCGGAGAGGTCGGCCTGACAAGGTACCTCTCGATGACGGCAAGGGTCTCATTCGGGGCAGAGGAGGAGCCGCTCAAAAACAAGCTCAAGGACCTGAAACTTCTATAAAGTGTTTTGATTGGCAGACGAAAGAGGAGCAAAGCAGGAACGCAATTGCCGTATCTGTCTCAACGGGAAGGAGACAGCGAGGGTCAACGACGGGGCAGCGTTTGCAGACGAGGTCAGAAGGAATAGGAGGCAGGGCGTGATATCCGGAGAGGTGAACGTTTCATACCTCAAGAAGCTCAACGAGGTCCACATAAACACCGACAAGGGAAGGGTGAGGGTACCTTACATAATCGTCGAGAACGGGGCCAGCAAGCTCACTCCAGATCTCAGCGCAAAGCTCTCAAGCAAGGAGATAGACTTCAATTACCTGCTCAGGCGCGGCGTTATAGAGTACCTAGATGCGGAAGAGGAGGAGAACACACTAGTTGCCACAGAAGAGAGGTATATAACAAACGAGACTACGCACCTGATGGTAGATCCGGCTTCAATACTGGGGATAACAATGGGCGTGAACGTGTACCCGGAGCACAACCAAATGGGCCGCCACTCCATCAGCGCTAACTTCATGAAGCAGAGCCAGGGCCTTTATGCTTTCAATTTCAACAACAGGTACGACGCCAGGGCGTTCCTGCTCTATTACCCGCAGTTGCCAATGGTGACCAGCGTTCCATTCAGAACCCTGGAGCTCGAAAGGCACCCTACCGGGCAGAACTTCGTAGTGGCGCTGTCCACCTACTACGGATACAACATGAAGGACGCGGTAATACTCAACAAGGCCGCGGTTGACAGGGGGCTTGGAAGGAGCATATTCTACAGGACCTATTCGGATGAGGAGAGGAGATACCCGGGAGGACAGAAGGACAAGATAAAGATACCACCGCCTTCTACAGAGGGATACCTCGGCGAGCACGCGTATTCGAAGCTCGGCGACGACGGCATAATAGAAAAAGAGACACTTGTAGAGGAGGGCGACGTGCTGATAGGCAAGACATCGCCTCCAAGATTCCTTGAAGAGCAGACAACTTTCGGAATAAGTGAAGAGAAGAACAGGGACAATTCAGTTACTCTCAGAATGGGGGAGGACGGCCTGGTGGACAATGTGCTTATAAGCGAGACATCTGGCGCAACAAGGATAGTAAAGGTAAGGGTAAGGCACATCGCAATCCCGGAGCTCGGGGACAAGTTCGCAAGCAGGCACGGCCAGAAGGGCGTTGTCGCGCTTATAGTGAACCAGGAGGACATGCCGTTCACAAAGGAGGGCATAGTGCCTGACCTGCTACTGAATCCGCACAGCCTGCCGAGCAGAATGACCGTGGGCCACATGCTCGAGATGCTTGGGGTAAAGGCGGGCTCGCTCGCCGGCAAGTCGTTCGACGGTACCGCATTCTCGGCTAACGGCTTCGACGAGATGAGGAAGTTCGGCGACATACTCGAGAACCATGGGTTTGACAGGTTCGGGGACGAGGAGCTTTATGATGGTAGGACGGGCAAGAAGTTCAAGGCGAAGATTTTCACAGGGGTAGTCTATTACAACAGGCTACACCACATGGCGATAACACACCTGCAGGTAAGGAGCAGGGGACCAGTGCAGATACTTACGCGCCAGCCGACTGAAGGAAAGGCAAGGGGCGGAGGGATGAGGTTCGGGGAGATGGAACGCGACGCACTCGTGGGCAACGGCGCCAGCCTGCTGATAAAGGAGAGGATGCTGGACCAGAGCGACAAGACAACGATCTGGATATGCAAGAACTGCGGTGACATCGGGTACTTCAACTACATAAAGAATGTCCCGGTCTGCCCGAGCTGCGGGAGCAACAACCTAGAGAGGGTAGAGATAAGCAACGCATTCAAACTGCTGCTTTACGAGATAAAGTCCTTGCACATAAAGACAAACATGAAACTCAAGAGTGAATAGGATGCAGGCAGAATCAATCGATGGGATAAAGTTCATGGTCGTAAGCCCGGCCGAGATAAAGAGAATCAGCGTAGCGAAGCTGATAATCCCTGACACTTACAACGAGGACGGTTACCCTATAGACGGGGGCGTGATAGACCAACGTCTAGGAGTAGTCGATCCTGGATTCAGATGCAAAACATGCGGAGGCAGTGCGAAGACATGCCCAGGCCATTTCGGCCACATAGAATTGATAAGGCCTGTTGTGCATCCAGAGTTCGCAAAGGCGGTATACCTAATCTTGCAGTCGACGTGCGATAAATGCCATAGGCTTCTCGTAAGCGACGAGCAGATGGAGAAGATGAGGAGCGAGATAGCGGCTGAATTCGAGGAAGGGGAGCAGAATTCCAGAGGGCAGACCCAGAAGAAGATAAAGACCGCAAACAAGTGCCCGCACTGCGGGGCAAAGCAGCGCAAGCTCAAATTCGAGAGGCCGACAATGTTCTATCTGGACCAGGACAGGATAAAGCCTGACGAGCTCACAGACTGGCTCTCCAAGATACCTGACGAAGACGTCCGCCTGCTGGGAATGGACCCGAAGAGCTTCAGGCCTGAATGGCTTGTGCTGACCAACCTTCTCGTGCCTCCAGTGAATGTAAGACCTTCGATAACATTGGAGACTGGAGAGAGGAGCGAGGATGACCTCACGCACAAGCTTGTCGAGATAATGAGGATAAACAAGAAGCTCGAGCAGGACATAGACGCGGGCACACCGCAGATAATAATAGACGACCTGTGGGAGCTTCTGCAGTATCATGTCACAACGTACTTCAACAATGAAACTCCGGGAGTCCCGGTTGCAAGGCACAGGACCAGCAGGCCGCTAAAGACACTGGCACAGAGGCTGAAGGGGAAGGAGGGAAGGTTGAGGTATAACCTCAGCGGAAAGAGGGTCAACTTCTCTGCCAGGACAGTAATAGTGGCTGACGGCAGCCTAAACGTGGATCAGGTCGGCGTGCCCAGGAAGATAGCCGAAGTGCTGACCATACCTGCATACGTGACGCAGTGGAACATCGACAGCATGAAGGCGTTGCTTTCAAGGGCAGAATACCCTATGGTGCTTAACGTAATAACCAAGGAAGGCATAAGGAAGAGGGTAACTGATGTGAACAGGCAGGAACTCCTAGGTGAACTTGCCCCTGGATACATAATGGACAGGCAGCTGCAGGACAACGACATCGTTCTTTTCAACAGGCAGCCCACGCTGCACAGGGTATCAATCATGGCGCACAGGGTAAAGGTGCTGCCAGGCAGGGTGCTCAGGCTACATGTAGCAGCTACAAACCCGTACAATGCAGACTTCGACGGAGACGACATGAACCTGCATGTGCCGCAGTCGCTTGAGGCGCAGGCCGAGGCAAAGGTCCTTATGGCACCGAGCAAACAGATACTCTCGCCAAGGGACGGAACGCCGCTTATGGCCATGGAAGAGGATGAGCTTGTAGGGCTATACTATCTGACAGGGGAGGATATATACTTCAACAAGGAGGATACAGCCTCAATACTATCCGCATCGCAGATATTCGAGATGCCGGATGCGGGGAAGAACGGTATGTATTCTGGGAAGTCAATATTCTCTATGCTGCTGCCAAAGGATTTCAATCTAGAAGTGAAGTCCCCGGAAGGCCTGGTTGTGATAAAGAGCGGGGATCTCGTAAAGGGAATTATAAGCAGCGACCTTATCGGGACATTCAAGAATTCAATGCTCCTTGTCAAGATATACAAGGATTATGGCCCGGATTTCGCCACGGATTTCCTGCTTAAGATATCAAAGATGTCGCTGGCCGTGGCATACCTATTGGGATTCACCATAAGCCTTGGCGATTACCACAATCCTGAATCGGTGAACAAGGAGAAGGAGAAGATAATAAGCGATGCCAAGGCCAAGGTCAGGGAGATGATAAAAAATTACAAGAGCAACAAGCTAGAGGCGCTGCCTGGCAACACCAAGAGGGAGACGCTTGAGGTGCTTGTCGGGGTCGCACTAAGGGAGACGAGAAGCATAGCGAGCAAGATGCTGCAGAAGACCCTTACGGACAAGAACCACGTGAACCTCATGGCAAAGATAGGCGCCAGGGGAAACATACTCAACTTCGTCCAGACAACCCTTTTCCTGGGACAGCAGGATGTGCGCGGAAAGAGGCCTTCAAGAGGATATTCCGGGAGGGTCCTGCCCCTGTTCAAGAAAGGGTCCAACGATCCGGCCGCTCATGGATTCGTTACATCAAGCTTCATCGAGGGCATGAAATTGCCCGAATACTACATGCACGGCATGGGTTCGAGGGACTCTGCCGTGTCAAAGCAGCTCGTAGTGCCTACCAGCGGATACATGTACAGGCGTGTGCTCAACGCAATGCAGGACTTCTATGTAGATACTAACCTGAGGGTCAGGGACGCGAGTGGAGCGCTCATCCAGACCATATACGGCGGAGATGGCAAGGACACGATGGATGAGCTTCTAGAAAAAGCCTAAAGGGATATTAATGAACAAGCGCAAGCAGGAAGAGGAAAGGAGCAGCAACATAATCAGTCTGCACGAAGGCATACGGGAGAGGTACAAGTTGCGCCACGCCAGACCTGAAGCAGCGGAAAGGTTGAGGGAATGAAAGAGTTCAGCATACAATCAGGGGAAGCTGTCGGTGTAGTCGCAGCCGAGTCTATCGGCGAACCCTCCACACAGATGCTCCTGAGGGTGTTCCACTCCGCAGGTATATCATCCGCGGTCGTGACTACGGGCCTGCCGAGGATCCTTGAGATAATAGACGCGAGGAAGAATCCAAAGTCCCCGATAATGCATATAAATATGGCCAAGGGCATAGAGAAAAATTACGAAAAGGTCAGGGAGGTAAGGAAGAAGATAGAGGAAGTGAAGGTCTCGGGGCTGATAAAAGGGTTCACGGAGAACCTGAAATCTGGGTTGATGGAGCTTGAGCTCGACAGGGAAAAAATGGCGCAGCACGAGATAAACGCAAGGAGCGTAATGAGCAAGATAGAGGCATTCGGGGCTGATACGGAGCTTGAGGGCGATACGATCAAGATAAAGATTAAAAAGAAGGAGAATCTCAAGGCCACAAGGATCTCATTTGTCAACATAAGGGGCCTGCCCGTGGGGGGAATACCAGGGATAGACAAGGCGATAGTGGAGCAGGCCGAGGATGGGGCGTTCTTCATAACTACAGTAGGCAGCAACATAAAGGGCGTACTTGATATAGAGGGCGTTGACAAGGAAAAGGCGTACAGCAACAATATAGTAGAGATAATGAATATGTATGGTGTAGAGGCGGCGAGGAACACAATAGCGAGGGAACTCTATTCTACAATAACCGCAGAAGGGTTCACGACGAACTTCAGGCACCTCTCACTCATAGCCGACGCCATGTGCTTCTACGGCGCGGTCAAGGGAGTAGGCAGGCACGGGATAGCAGGGCTCAAGGAATCCGTATTCGCCAGGGCCGCATTCGAAGAAACCGTAAAGCATTTCGTCAATGCTGCGATATTCAGCGAGAGGGACAATCTGCGCGGCGTGGCCGAAAACATACTCATCGGCAAGCAGGTGCCTGTAGGGACCGGGTTCGTGAAGCTCGCGGTAAAGAAGGACGACCTTAAGAAGATAAAGAGCAAGGATAAAGCGAATAAATAAAAACATATGCATTCTACTTTTAATGTTTTGGTGTATAGATGCCACAGGAGAGACCTTTTGATCTGTTGAATAAGATGGTAGGGCAGAAGATACTGGTAAGGCTGAAGAACAACATAGATATACGGGGGCAGATGGTGTCGTTCGACGTCCACATGAACATCGTCATAGACAGCGCAGAGGAGCTTGACGGAAGCGAACTCAAGACGAAGCTCGGGACCATACTGCTGCGCGGAGGCAACATCCTTTTTATATCTCCGGTCTGAATCAAGTTCCTGCACTGAAGTCAATCTGCAGACTGATGATTTCATAGCGAGCCATAACAGAAGGCAAGAGGCCATAAGCATGCGCAAGGCAGCGCTCTCCGCACTGTTTATCTCGGTCGTGGCCGTATTTATACTATATCTGGTTCTGGGGCACCATGCGGTATGCAGCCTCCCTATGATACCTGCAGGGTGCACATGGGTATCTGCAGCCAGTCTGCTGTCACCATGCGCGGGGTACATATCGTGCCCTGGGGCACACGGAGCGAACTCAAGTTCCAATTCAACCGGCAAAAGGATTCAGGAGTTCAACTACTTCAACCTCACAGGGGTAGGATATATAAACTCTACAACAGGCAAGCTGGTGCGCTTCAAGATGGTAAACAACGTAAGTGAAGTGACGGTTTCAATAAACAGGACATCAGCAGCTCCAGGGGATTACGTGCTGTTAAATGTCACCTTCCATGGTACATTTGACTGGACAAGCGACTCAGCTTCGATCTACTACCTCGGGTCAAACGTTATAAATATACACTATTTCGGAATAGAGCTGCAGAATCAGACAGGTTCGCTGCTGGACCAGAACAATGGCCCATGGTCAGATTACGTAAGTCAGATCGGCCAGCCGCACCAGGTCCTTACACAAACCCCCAACGCGACACTCCCAGTACTATGGGTAATAACCCCTACCAACAGCACGGTAGGGGAGACGCTCAAGCTGTGCGGTGGCTACTTCGCGGCATACATGAATTCGACCGTGCATGGCAACTGGCCTAACGCATACAACAATTTTTCAATGCAGCAGGAAAAGGTATTAAATCTCTCCATAATAAACATACCGTCACAAAACTGTGAATACCTTAAGGTAGTGTAAACATATTCTTGGGCTTGTAGCGCAATGGTAGCGCGTCTGCATGGCATGCAGGAGGTTGCGGGTTCAAATCCCGCCAAGTCCATACTGGCATTTACATATATCAGTATACATACGCGTGTATTATACTTGCTTACCGTAGCCTGAACTGCCAGGGTTACGAAAAACATATAATCTTCTAGTGTACTATAAATCTATGGAAGATTCAATAAAGGATCAACTTATAGCATTTCTCAAAAAAAGAATAAATAATGACTTATCCCATGATTTCGGGCATGCGTATCGTGTCATGGGGCTCGCTGTAAAAATAGCCAGGGAAGAGAGAGCGGATTTAGACATAGTTATACCTGCTGCATTGTTCCACGATTCCGTAGTGTACAAGGGGACAGATAACTACCGCAAGGAGCACGAGGAAAGCGCAAAGCTCGCCGAGGAGGTACTCCTTACCATACCGGAATACCCAAAGGAGAAGATAAGAGAGGTAGCCTATGCGATATCCGTATGCTCATATTCAAAGGGCATAGTGCCGCGGACCATTGAGGCCAAGGTACTGCAGGATGCTGATATGTTGGAATCTACAGGAGCCATATCAATAATGAGAACGTTCGGTTCGTCTATGCCGATGCATGTTAAGGCATTCTACAATATGAAAGACCCGTTCTGCGAAAGAAGGGAGCCCAAACCGATGAAATATTCCCTTGACTTATTCTACCAGAGACTTATGAGGGTAAGTAAGAGGATGCACACCAAGTCCGCAAAAAGGCTGACAAAGCACAGGGATGAATTCCTTAAGGTATTTATTAATGAGTTCCGACAGGAACTCGAGGAAACAAATAAGTATCTGAAGAAGCAGTAACTATATTGTGATGGGGTGGACAAATTTAATGAGGTTAGCGCGAGAAAGGTAGTTTCAACCAATTCAGAAGTTGAAATAGTCTTCACAAGAGAATACTTGGATAAAACATCAAATTCTGGCTGCCTTGAACACGTAATAAGAGCGCAATTCCAGCAAGCCGTACATATGGTCGAAGTGCCAATGGCTGATTAGGAAATGCAATATGCCAGACAGATCGAATCTAGAGGATTGCGTGCGTATGTCTGGGCTTATTTCTATCAGAAATCTTCCTTTCTCTGTCTCAACCAATATCTCTGGTCTGGTTCTATTGTCCTTTGAACCTGGTTCCCGAGCGGATTGGCACGCCTTGCACCTGCAAAACGGAGCTGGAATGCCCCCCCATCCGCCAGAACCTATTATTGTGACCTTGAATACCATAGCATCAATCGCAATATATCAAAACAAAACCAATCATAAATTTCTTTGCTATACTCTCCTCTTCTCTACCCCGGAGCCTCGGATAGTGAATTCGTAAACAACGCCAACGGATCTTATCGCGCCTTTATCTAGCACGATTCCGGAATTTTCCGGCAGAGCCAGAACACCTATCCTTTTGCGCTTTACATAATTCCTTAGTTCGCCATCGTCTTTGGTCGTATAATGGCAACGCACCGAGTAACCATTTACTACATTTAGCCCTCTCAGGTTACCCGTGCCAGTAAGATTCCTGTCCGATGTCGTACCTATATCCTTGCCCAGTATTATTGCGCCTGCACTGCCTCCATAAACGATTCCGCCCGACCTTAGGTATCCTAGCAGTAGCCTGTCGAACCCGCTCCCTCTGATAGCGTCAAGCAGATGGTACGCGTTCCCGCCGCCAATGTACACCGCACCATAGCGATCGAGCTCTGTTTGGCTTCTGCCAGCAAGATCCACCCACATATCTATCTTGCTTATGTCGTGCGGTCCTAATGCCTTTCTTATCCAGTCAAAACACGCACCGAAGGTGTGTTCGCTTTCTGGCATGGCTATTGGTATGTACAGCAATCTCTTGTGCTTCTTAATCGTTTTGGCAAATATGCCGTCCAGCCTACTGGTCTGCCGTACGTTTCCACCTCCGGAAAGAAACAACGTCCCCATAATCAGACTCGGGCCGTGAGACTCTTAAGCGTTGTGTCCAGAATAAGCAACCGCGTCCCTACTCTATCGCATTAAGGGCCTTCTTCCTCCCTCTTCACGTCGTCGCAGCTGTTTGCCGATTGCTCAATTAGATATTTCCACGCCTCTCTGTAATCCTCGTGCTCTTTCTTTTCTACGTTGAAGACAAGCCACGTATCAAACGCGTTTTCCACATTCTTGTCTTGCGCAATCTCGTTAATGTCTGTATACGTTATATTCCGCCACCCGTCCTCAAGAGCTTTTAGATACTCATCTTTAACCTCAGGTTTACCGAGCCACGTCGGATTCTCTTTCACTGCTTTGTAAGTTTGCCAAGAGTGTGATGATGAAAGTGCCGCTACTATTACCCCTATTAACATCGTTTTGCGATCTTCTCCCTCTGCAGGAGGGCTTTTTATCGCAGTTTTGTGGATTTTTGTTGAAAGCATATCGGCCCATGTAAGATTATACTTTATGGGCATACAATCTTGTTTATACTTGTAGAAATAAGAATTTAAAGCTAACTATGAAGCTGCGCAACCTGTTTTCCGCAACAAAGCAGCAACAATAAAAATTATAAATGTAAGAGTGGAATACTAAATTGTCAAAACGGCCTTTGTGATCGCATGTCCTTATTCAACATATTCGGTAAGAGAGATGTCAGCTCAGAGCTGATGAAAAACCCCCCATACAAGCTTTCTGTAGAGCTTGTGCCGTACCGGCTCGAGTCCGGGAAGAAGAGCTCATCCATGCTCTACATCCATATCGCAAACATGACAACGGAATCGGTGCTCACCTCTGTGGTGGTAGAGACCCCGCAGCAGCTCGGCTTCGATGAGATGGGTATAGCAAAGCAGAAGGAGATAAGGATAGGCAACATGGAACCGAAAGAGGAGAAGGAGCTTAAGGCAGAGGTATTTGGAGGCATAAGTACTGAAAAAGGGTCATACACCCTGTCACTTACAGCAATAATGCACTACCGCGACTATGGCCACGTGATAAACGCAGTGAAGAAGCGACTAATGGTAAACGTCGTATGAAACCTTACGGCAGGAACTCCCTATTCTTTATTTTTTCCCTTACGTAATCGTCAACGAAAGTTAGCCTGGGTCCCTGCAGTGTGTCTTCCTCAAGCTTTTTCTTCGTCTTGATTACCTTATTGAGTTCGTCCACCCACTCCCTGTGCCTGTTTATCCAAGGATATCCAAGCATCTCCTGAGCCCTTTTTATGTCGACCTCGTTTGCCTTCATTGTCATAGTGTTCAGGAAATCGTACTTTTCAAGGTCTGACATCGTTACGCCTATGAACCGCGCCTCCGGCGTAGCTATATCCCTGCCTATGTAGGCAAGGTTTATGCTGCCTGTCTTTATAGTCCAGTATATGTACCACCCCCAGGCGTCGCAGTCGTTGAATACGTATACCGGCAGCCCCATGTCTGCCAGCTTCCTTATTATGCGCCTAGTCCCTCTTGCCGCCTGCCCCTGCGGGCTTATGAGTATGGCATTCTCCTTCTTCCAGAATCCGTCTTCGTTGAGCCTCTGCCAGAGCGCGTCTTTCTCCACTACCAGGACGTACTTCGCCTTTACATCGACAAACTCTATGTCGTTGTCTACATCGCTAGGGATGCCCCACCCGCTCCTTCCCAGTTTGCTCACATCTATCTCCTGCTCCTCGTTGCCAAAGTAATCCTTTATTTTCATGTTACCTATGAGTACGCCTTTCCTATTCGCGTTAAGGTGCAGGTCCTCCCTTCTTATGCCAAGCGCGACTTCAAGGTCTTCTATCAAAGGATTTGATTCGCTCTGCTCGTTGAATATATTCTCATCTATATCCTCCCCCAGTGAGTACTTGAGCTGGTAGAAAAGCCCCCTTATCGATGTGTGAAGGTTCTCCTTAACAAACTTGTGGCACTTGTCTGCTATCGCTATTGTCTGCATAAACCTCTTCGTCTGCGCGACGTTTATGAAGCTACGCTCTTCTTTTGTGTTCCCAAGCTTCAGGAACCCGCCCTTCTCATCATAGTGTATGTTGGACTTCGTGCGCGAGACTGTGTTGAATGAAGGGTTCTTCTCCTTCTGGACTTGCGTGACAATGCCTTTGCCGAAATCTTCCAGCATCTCCTGCATCTTGGAACTCTCTTTTTTCATATGATCGCCTAATCTGCCAACCCTGGCCTTTTCTTATATAATATGCTATCCTCTCTGACCTAGCGCTTAAACCGCGATAGATCAGGCCATTGGGTTGCAATTATTTATTACCCCTATTATTTTTATACTTTTATAATAGCTTCCTCCTCCCTAAAAAAGAGAGATCCATTGTCACTGCTAATTATCTTGGACAAAAAAGGAAGAGAAAAGAAAAAGAAAAATAAATTAAAAAAAGAAAGAAAGGAAATTACTACTTTTACGTTGTGCTCGCCGCAGCGTACAGATCATTGATGAACTGGTTTGCTGCCGCGGTTGTCTGGTTCGCGTAGTATCCAGCTACAAGGATCTTGTTGCCGTATGCCTGCACGTACTGCGAAGTTGGCGTCATCGACACGTTGTATGCGCTCTGCAATGCCGCGCTCATGGAGTTGACGTATCCGCTTCCTATAAGGATGTACGGACTTGCCGAGACTCCCTGCGAGTCCAGTATCACAAGAGGCGCTGTCGAAGACAGGCTCTTCAGCAATACAGGCTGGTCAGCGCTGCTTACGCTTGGCGTTGCGGTTATGTTGCTTATTCCAGATATCGTGTAGCCTGATGTTCCGCTCAACGTTATGTTCGCCGTGACCTTGCCTATCGATACGTTCGGTATGTTCGTTGCCTGGCCGATTCCGTATGGGCCTGACAGCGAGTAGCTCTTCGTTATGGTTGTGCTTACCGGCGCTACTGCGAACTGCAGCTCGTCAACGCTCTTCGCGAAGTCGATCGTCAACACAGTCGACGTTATCGATGCGACCTTGCTGCCCTTCTCAGTCCTGAAGCCCTGTCCTACCGTGAACGCACTGCCTGTAAGGCTGTTGAGGCTGGAGTTGTACGGTGTGTACGTCATGTTGTTGTGTACTCCCAATCCTGTTGATGTAGCGGAGTAGTTCAACTGGAAGAATGGCGTTGCTGTCGCACCTCCTGTCGCGTTCGCTATGTCAAAGCTCAACTGATCCAGGTACGCTGTGGTCGGCACTGCAAGTTCGTTCATTGTGAACGAGAACCATGCGCTTGGCGCGGTTGAAGATGGGGTACCGAACGAGTCAGTTGCCGGGCTGCCTGAAATCGAGAACGACTCCGGTCCCAATCCGTTCTGCTGGTTGTAGTTCACGCTCTGCAAGTTGCCTAATGTAGGTATGGTTGCACTTGATGGTGTGTACACTACGTACGGCGATGTTTCCTCACCTAGTAATGCCAAGGATAGCGTGTTGCCTGATGCCACACTGTTTTCTGTAAGTACGTTTACAGTCAACCCTGGTATCGCGTGGCCGTTGATTATTGCTATGCTGCTCACGTTGTAGAATGGTATTGCTACGTTGAACGACTGCGTTGTTGCCCCAGAAGCGCCGTTGAAGGTGAATGTCG
>JAJYZH010000042.1 GCA_021800135.1 Microcaldota archaeon | reverse complement strand
GATGCTGTTTCTTCTGCCGTATCGCTTTCCCGCCATATGAAGAATTCGGGTGTGGCTACCCCTGACATAATAACCTCTAACGCGAACAGGATACTTAACAAACTTGGATTCTCCGAGGCGATACCGAGCAATTTCGACAGGGATGCTGAACTGGTCATACTGCTAGACGCGAATAATTTCGATGAGCTCGGGGCCTTCTCATCTGAATTCGGCTCTTTTGAAGGGGAGGTGCTGGTGATAGACCATCATTTTCCGAACAATATTGGCAGGGACAACGTTTATGTTTTTGATGATGAAGGTTATTGCGCGACCGCAAGCATAATTTACGGACTGTTGACGCTACTGGGAGAGAAGGTAGACGAATCCGAGGCGAAGCTGTTGCTTACGGGCATAATATCAGATTCTGCGGAGCTGCGCAACTCTACCCCGGAAACTTTCAGGCAGATAGGTTCATTGCTTGATGCCGCAAAAACGGATTATTACAGCATAAGAAGGCTCATGTCGCACATAGAAACTCCTGAAGCCAGGGCAAGGGCCATAGAAGACATGAACGCGGCTAATATTTCTATAGAAGACGGCATATTGTTTGTGTTTGGGGCAGCAGGATCTCACGCGAACCTCGCTGCAGATAACGCCATAAGGCTTGGGGCGGACATATCGATATTCTATTCGGAGAATCCGAACGAGATCTCGTTCTCTGCAAGGCTCAATACGGAGATAGACAAGAGGTACAGGATACATCTGGGCAGGATAATGAGGGATCTGGCGCATATAATTGGCGGGACTGGCGGGGGTCACCCGGCTGCTGCAGGGGCTTACGGGCCGCTGAAGCAGGCACAACAGACATTCATAGACGCGTTCTTAAGCGAATGCAAAACAAAAATAGACAATGCAAGAAGAGACAGAACAGACGGCAAATACGAATAAAAAAGAGGCTATAGGAAAAAACTTGAATAGATACGAGAAGTGGGTCTGGACAGAGCTTTTCATCCCCCTAACCCATTAGCACCGTTCCAGAGTTTAATTAGGTATACTTTAACCGCTAGAGGTTCCGCCAATCATTTTTACACCGGCTACTATAGCATAATCGATTAAGAGGCTTCTCTTCCACCAAACATATTATTTCTCCTTTTATTTTATATTTTTGGTGATTGAAAGTTTAAATGTTCTTTCTGCTTTGCTGCGAATTTGAATAAATAACAGTTAGGGGTAGACAGGTTTGCCATCTCTGACTTGCTACTAGGTGTGTAAACAAAACCTATAGCAAGAGATTTAATCGAGGAATCGGTATAGTAGCCGTGGAAAAAGAAGCAATACTTTGGAAGCCTTTGGGAGGCGGCAAAGTGGAATGCGTAGCGTGCGAAAGGAGGTGCAAGATACCTGACGGAGGGAGAGGTTTCTGCTTCGTGAGGGCAAACAAGAAGGGAAGGCTGTTTCTTGAAAACTATGGCGTGTTGGAGGCCTTGCAGATAGATCCGATAGAAAAGAAACCATTCAACCATTTTTATCCTGGAAGCTATGTACTGGGGGTCGGCACGTCCTCATGCAATTTCGGATGCCTGTTTTGCCAGAACCATAACATATCTAAAGAGAGGGAGATTAAGGGAATTGATGTTTCTCCGGAACAGTTGGTGCTTTTGGCAGCGAAGCACGGGGCAGGTGGAATAGCGTACACGTACAACGAGCCGACCATATTCATAGAATACGCCTTGGACACTGCTAAGATAGCACATTCAAACGGCCTTTTCAATGTATTCGTGAGCAATGGGTATATGACTTCAGAGGCAGTAGAAAAGATGAAAGGGCTCATAGATGCCGTGGTGGTGGATTTCAAGGGCAACGGAGAGGAGAAGTTTGCCAACAAGTACGAGGCCGTTGTATCAAACGAGAGCATAAAGAACTCGCTGACCGCCATGAAAAATGCAGGTATGCACGTAGAGATTACGGACCTGATAGTTCCTAAGGTCGGAGACTCGCTCGAGGCCTGCGACAGGCTCACGAAATGGATTGTTGGATCGCTTGGCCCAGATACGCCGGTGCATTTCACCAGGTTTCATCCTGATTACAAAATGCTTGATTATCCGGAAACGCCATTAGATACCCTTATCGATCATTACACGATCGCGAAGAGGAACGGGATAAAGTATGTGTATATAGGCAATGTGCCAGGTAACAAGTATGAGAGCACGTACTGTCCTTCTTGCGGCAGAAAAATAGTGGCAAGAGAGGGTTTCTATATAAAAGAATGGGATATCACCAGGGACTTGAAGTGCAGATTCTGCGGTGCGACCATACACATAGAGGGGAGGGTCCCTAAACATTTTGCTCAAAGGCCTATCGACGTGCTGTTCTGAACGGGGTGCTTTTGCGGTGTACAAATTATATAACTTATTGTGGATAGTTTAATGTGGTTTGATGGAGGGTATGAAAAAGGTAATAATACTGGGAGCTGCTGGAAGGGACTTTCATAATTTCAACGTATTATTCAGGGACAATGCCGCGTATGAAGTGGTTGCTTTTACGGCTACACAAATACCATTCATAGCGGATAGAATATATCCAAAGGAACTGAGCGGCAGGCGTTATCCGAATGGGATAAAAATATACGATGAAAAGATCCTGCCCTCCTTGATCAAAAGGTTCAAGGCAGACGTATGCATAATGGCCTACAGCGATCAGAAGAATGAAGATGTGATGCATAAAGCGAGCATAGTAAACGCCGCGGGGGCTGATTTTTGGCTTGTTGCTCCTGAAAGGACGATGATAGAATCTTCGAAGCCGGTAATAGCTGTCTGTGCTGTAAGGACTGGGAGCGGCAAAAGCCAGACATCCAGGTATTTGGAGAGGTCGCTTAAGGCAAAAGGAATAAAGGTTGTTGCGATAAGACACCCAATGCCTTACGGTGTGCTCAAGGACCAGATTGTCGAGAGGTTCGCCACGTTGAAAGACCTTGACAGGTACAAGACTACTATAGAGGAGAGGGAAGACTATGAACCTCACATACGTAATGGGTTTGTAGTCTATTCAGGGGTTGACTATGGAAGGATATTGCGGGAGGCAGAAAAGGAGGCGGATGTAATAATATGGGATGGGGGCAATAATGATGCGCCGTTCATAAGGCCAGACATGCTTATAACAGTAGCCGATCCGTTACGCGCCGGAGATGAACTATCCTACTATCCGGGCGAGACGGTAGCCAGGATGGCAGACGTACTAATAATCAACAAGGTAAACTCAGCAACAAAGGAGCAAATAGAGAAGGTAGTCTATGACTTGAAGAGCATAAACAGCACTGCAAAGGTAATCTATGCGGAATCTGCAGTCATACCGGACAACCCAGGGATAATAAGCGGCAAAGACGTGCTTGTGGTTGAGGACGGCCCTACAATTACGCATGGAGGCATGATATTCGGAGCAGGAACTGTAGCGGCGAAACTTTATAAGGCAAAAAGCATAGTAAATGCAAAGAAATTTGCAGTGGGGACCATATTAGACACGTACGATAGATACCCGAAATTGGGAAATGAACTTCCTGCTGTAGGCTACTCCCCGAAGCAGATAAGGGATTTGGAGAACACCATCAACAGGGCCGAATGTGACGTTGTAATATCCGCTACCCCTACTGACCTTAGGATAGTTTTAAATGTAAATAAACCGATAGTGCAGGTTGGGTACGAATTGAAGCCAAAAGGGAAGGACTTTGATTCGGCTATAAGTGCGTTCATAAAAAGCAAGGTAGGGTGAACATATGAGGAAGGGATTGTTGAGGAAAGCAGAAACGGTGCTGCTTGCAGTTGGCTTGGCCATATCACTTTATTTGGTGTATGTACATTTCAATTCCACTGCGTTGGTATGTCCAAATAACGGTTTGATCAGCTGTGAGACGGTGCTTACTAGCGTCTTTTCAGAGGTTTTAGGTATACCCCTGGCTATATATGCCGCGGTATGGTTCGGGGTAGCGTTAGTGATCGAATATTATA
>JAJYZH010000004.1 GCA_021800135.1 Microcaldota archaeon | reverse complement strand
TGTTACTGAGCCGTACGCCGCCCTATGAAGCCATAGGGCAAACTTGCATGGCTGTCGAAACCTGATAGCAGTACCCTCCAGCAGCATCGACTGGAATCGGGATTACGTTAAGCAATCAGCTATTTCTCCTTTGCACAACTCGAGACTACATCTAATTCCAAACAGGAATTTTCACAATACCTTCAAAAAATTGCCACTTCAAAAAATGAAGAAAGCAATACTTTATTACTAAGAAATGTATATATATCTTGCTATGGGGAAGAGGTAAATTAAGCCATGTTGATTAATTATAGACTATGGCCGTGAAATACATTTGTCACATACAAAGATGCAAACACTTGAAAACAGCGATCTAATTCCAGCGCTCAATTTCTAAAAGTGTTTTAATGGCGAAATTTGTACTTTTATCTGACAATACACTGCTGTATGACTACCGTGACTTCCCGCTTCTAGATTTCGTACCAGGAGCGCCAGGAAACGCCATGCCCTCTTTTATCTATGCTTTTCTGAAAGGCAGGATAGCGAAGCCAATAGACGGCGGAAGGCTCAAGTATGCGCCATATGGATTGAGGAAGATAGAAGCATCGCTTCTCACAAAATATAACAGCAATGACGTAGTAGTAGCGCACCCTGACCATATATCCTCGGCCATAAAAGATGACACAGAAGTAGTCGCAATACACACCATGGACCCTTTGGGCCTTGGTCCTACTACAATGTCATACTATGTGCTGTTCAAGTCACACAGCCTTAATGCATATGTAAAGCAGGAATGGGAAAAGCTGATTGCAAAAGTAAATGCGGCACGAAAAGGCAAAAAGGCAAAACTGATTATAGGTGGGCCGGGGGTTTGGGAATATACAATACTCCGGGACTATGTAGAGAAACACAACATAGACTACCTGTTCCAGGGCGAGATGGATGATTATTCCCCCGAGCTTTTCGAACAGGTCGCGGCAGGAAAGTTTGATGACAATCTATTCAGGAACGGATACATAACGTACGACGAGAGCTTCGTAAGGTTTGCAAAGACGGATCAAAAGTTCATCTCAAGGGGCAAAGGCATCCCGACTTTCCCAAAGCCTGAATCCATACCAAATATCGTGGCTCCCTCTACGAAGAGCATAACTGAGGCAATGAGGGGCTGCGGGATCGGATGCGATTTCTGCGAAGTCACATTGCGTGAACTAAGATACTATTCACCAGAAAAGATAACCCAGGAGATAAAGGTCAACATTGAACAGGGGGGATTCGATAATGCATGGTTGCACTCAGATGAGATATTCGCGTACAAGCACCTTCAGAATTATGTGCCAAATGAGGAGGCTCTTACAGAACTGTTCACAAAAATAATGTCGGTCAGGGGCGTAAAAAGGACGAATCCGACACACGGCAGGATCTCAATACCTTCTGCCTATCCCGAGCTCATAGGGAAGCTCTCAAGGATAATGCGCGCGTCAAGGGATAACTGGATAGGGGTACAGGTAGGACTGGAGACCGGAAGCGACGCGCTCGCAAAGAAACATATGCCGGCTAAGACACTGCCCCTTAAGATAGGGGTAGACGGTTCATGGCAGGAGATAGTGTGGAACGGGGTCAGAAACTTTAATAGGCATTACTGGAGGCCGGCATTTACTGTACAGGTAGGTCAATCTTCAGAAACCAATGAAGACAATGCAGAAACCGTAGCACTCATCAACAGATTAAGCAATTCCAGGGTCGATGGCAGGCCATTTGAATTCACAGTAACACCACTATACAATATGCCGCTTGGAAGGATAAAATCAAAGGATTTCTCGAACCAGGAGCTTACAAAATCAATGCTTGCGGTATACTACGCCTCATACAGGCATCTCGCCAAGATGGCGGCGAGGGACGCTTACAGGGTAATGGAAGGCAAGAATCCGCTGCTAAAATACACTGTCGGGTCCACGATACGCTTCGGCGGCTATGTCATGATGAAGTTCATCGAAGGCATAGCGAGGAAGAATGGGGTTGATATAGAGAAGGCCAAGACCTACGGTGTCGGAAACCACAGGGACATAGAGGCATGGAACGTAGCCGCAAGGGCGTAGACCGCAGGTCCGTGCCCCAGCACTATTTGCCGTGTTTGGCCGACCCGCCGCCGCCTTTTCTGATTCTGCTTATCCGCGATCTAGCAAAGAACACAACGATTGCTATTACTACTATCACTACCGCAGCCTCTATGTACCCTGAATCCGGGTTACTCGATCCCACAATCTTAGCGTAGTAGTTGTTCGAGAAGGAGTACTGCTGTTCTGCGGCGCCGTTAGGCTGCTGCCATTGCTCATAGACTGTGACGGGGTAGTCTCCAGGTATGCCCTTCATATCAACGCTTACGTAGAATGTCACATTGGCGCTCTCCCCCGGAGCCAGGCTGCTTATGTAAGCGTTTGGTATTACCGTACTTATCGGATATATTGCCTGCAGGCTAAGCATTGCTGATTGCGCCACTTCGTTGCCTACGTTCTTTATTCTGAACGTAAGGGGAACGTCTGTAGCTCCAGGCAGCAAGTTGCCCGTTTCTGCCGTGACATTGAAGATTGCGCTTGGCTGCATGTTTATGGGCAGGTATTCGGTCTCGGAATAGCTGTTTGATGCATCAGCATTCTGGTAAGCCATAACCACAGGAAGCGAGTAGCTATGTAAAGTCGCATTCCTTGAAGCGCTTATGAAAATAGCCTTGCTCACTGCTGCATCAGGACCTATATTGCCTAGCATGAACGATGAAGCGGAACTGCCAACGTTTATCCCGGCGCTGCTCAGGAATTGCACTGAGACATTCTTAGCCTCTCCGCTTCCGGTATTCTGTATCTCAATGTTTAGCGTCTGGTTCGCACCGGCATAAAGCTGTGCAGGAGACGCTCCGGTTACGCTGGCGACAAGCTGTGGCGAGCTCACCGCTACGCTGATCGGAACTTCCTCAGTATTGCTGTATCTTTTCCCGGTCTGCGATGTATAGTTTACGAGGAAGTAAAGCGTGTGGGGAGCTGTACTTATATTCTCCTCAGGTATAAGCTGCAGGCTGGCTGAAGATGCGGCGCCGGCTGATATGGAACCTAGATTGAATGAGTAGGTGCCAGTCGCGCTGAATCCCGTCGAATTCAGCAATGTAATCGACACGTTGCTGGCCTTGTCAGTACCGGAGTTCACCGCATCAAGCGCAAGTGAAAATGCGTTGCCTGGTGTTATGTATGACTGCGCGGAAGCGCTTACCTGGACATCGGGCAGGCCGTACACATATATGTATATTGGCATTACAGACTCTGCCGGCAGGATAGGATATGAGCTGCTCGCCTGGGCTTCGTATGATGCTATTGCGTCTATGGTGTATTCTCCTGCGGGCAGGGAGGCAGGAAGATAGAACTTGTACGTGAATATGTCATAGCCGCTGCCGCCATAGATTCCGCTGCCAACTGAATTTATGAGGAAGGTCTGCGAAGGAGAGACGTTTATCAGCTGGCTCGTGCTCTGCAGGTAAAGGTTCACATTCTGCACGGGATTGGAATAGGAGTTGTAGAGCTGGAACGCTATCGTGACATTGCTTCCCGCAACAACGGGCTGCGGAGTCACCATTAGGTTGGCTATAGACAGGGCTCCATTGGCCTGCGTTGAAACCGTCTGCGAGAACGGAACCGCGGCCAGCATTACCATAACCAAAGCAGCTACTGCCAGAAACATCCTCCTGTACCAAACAACTCCTAGCATACTATCAACCATCTTGTTTCCTGTCATAAAATCACTCTATCGTATTCTTGAACATCCTTACGCATATAGCAAGCATAACCACGGCGAAAAGCGCGAGTACCCCCAGATCAAGCGCCATCGCACCAAGAGGGTAGTAGCCGCTCATCATCACATACCTCATGCCCTGCACTGCGTACGTGAACGGGTCCACCGCGCTGAGCGGCTGGAGCCATGACGGCAGCGAAGACACTGGGAAGAAAGCCCCTGCAACGAACCAGAGCGGCAGTATTATGGTCTGCGTCGCTATCGCATAAACCTCGAAACGCTTTATCCTTGCGGCGAACGCCGCGGCCAGGCCCCCCATGCCTATTGAAGCAATAAACGCCAGCAGGAATATCCATAATACCCCTACCAGGCCCATTGCAATACCAGCCCCGAAAAGCATGCCTATCAGCACCGTCAGGGTTACGGTAAGCATTGCGGTGGTGCTGCCGGCGAGTATCTTGCCGAACACTATGGATAGCCTGTTTATCGGCGATATCATGAACAGTTTAAGCGCCCCAGATATCCTATCCGTTATTATGGACATGCCTCCTCCGAACATTGCATTGAATGCAGCAACCATTATGATCACTCCGGCTACGAGGAACGTGGTGTAGTTGCCGCTTGCGGCAAAGGCCGGAACAGCTGCCACGCTTCCTGACGGGGGATCAGCAGCGCCGCTTCCGCTCCCAGAACCCAAGCTGCCAAGGGTTGTAGATGATCCGGAGAGCGACCCGGTTGCAGACCCGCCAGAGCCGCCGACAGAAGCGCCAAAGCGTTCGGCTGCGCTCTCTATAAATGGAAGTACGCTCAGGCTTGTGAACTGGCTGTTTGTATAATATATGTCAACGCTCGGATCCCCAGAGTGCAATGATGGGAATGATGGCAGGATGACTATTACCATATCAACGCTTCCTGACTTGAACATGCTGAATGCGCTCGCCTGGCTCGTTATCGCGTCTATTGAAAGCTCGTTCTGCGCTTCCAGCGCGTTTATGAGCTTGAATGACTGCTGATTGTTTGCATAGTTGACAACAGCCACAGGGACGTGCGCAACAGTGTTGCCAAGGTTTGAGAATATCAGCAGCAGTATGAACGGGAACATTATCGACCTGACGATATTCTGGACTATGTTGCTCCTGAAGATCATCAGTTCCCTCTTCATCATTGTTGCCGAATCGGAGACTATACTCATACCATCTACCTCCTGCCCATCATCCTTGCCCTGGACATTGTCGAGACGTTCTCCCCAAGGCTATCCCTGAGGCTCGTGCCGGTGAGCTTTATGAATACGTCGTCAAGCGTGGGGAGGTGCATGCTTATCGCAAATATCCTATAGCCGTCCCTACTCATCTCGTCAACTATCCTGTTGAATGTCTTTATATCGCCTGAATTGAGCACCGCGCTCAGCTTCTCGTTCTTGAGTTCTACCTTGAGCTTGAACTTTGATTCAAGGACCTTTGCTATCTTCGGAGCGTTGGCAGTATCTGACACTATCTCAAGAACATTGCCTTTGCCTATCATGGCCTTTAGCTCAGAAGGCGTACCTTCGGCCTTTATCTTGCCATGGTCTATTATTGCTATCCTGTCGCAAAGCGCGTCCGCCTCCTCCAGGTATTGCGTCGTCATTATTATAGTCATGCCTTTGTTCCTGAGATCTCTGATCCTATCCCACATCTCGAACCTGTTCTGGACGTCAAGGCCTGTGGTAGGCTCGTCGAGTATGAGTATCTTTGGGGTATGCATCATCGACCTGACAAGCGAAAGCCTCCTTTGCATCCCTCCGGAGAAGGTGCCAGCCTTCGCGTTCGCGACTTCCTCAAGGTTCGCCTCCCTCAGCGCCTCTTTTACCCTGCCGTCTACCTCGTCGTTTTTGACATGGTAGAGGTTGCAGAAAAGCGTCAGGTTCTGCACGGCTGTAAGGTCGCTTTCCACTACAGTCTCTTGAGTCATGAATCCTATCATGTTCTTTATCTGCTCAAGGTGCTTCGTATTGTCTATCCCATCAATTCTTATACTGCCCGAAGTGGATTTCAACAACCCCAATATGAGGTTTATTGTGGTAGTCTTGCCCGCGCCGTTGGGTCCAAGTATGCCGAATATCTCCCCCTCTTCTATCTCAAGGTCTATATCGTCTACTGCAGCAAAGTCACCGAACTTCTTGACAAGCCCTTTTATCTCTATTATATTCTTCATGCGGGTCGCCTCAGTGCACTACCTAAGTATCCTTATCATGCTCCTTGCGGTCTCACGTGCTAGCTCCTTTGTCCTCTTAAGTACATTCCTCCCGTCAGCGGTGAGCGTGTAATAGACTTTAGTCGTAGCACCGCTCCCGGATGTTACTGCCTTGACATAGCCTGCCTGTTCAAGTGCTTTCAGCGTGTTGTACACGATATTCTTGAGTTGCGGATTTCCGCTCACAAAAGGGTGCTTGATTCCTTTTATCTCCTTCACTATGGCATAAGGGTACATCTTGCCGCCCCTTTTTATCTTATTCATGATGATAAGCTTCAGGACAGAGTGCATCATGTCCTTGCTCATGTACCCTATGGGGTTGTGCCACTTCTTGTATGCAGCCATTGCTACACTAGTTTAAAATTAATATAGTTTAAAATTAAACTATTACCACAGGAAAAGTATTTATAAGCTATCCTGCCGCACAGGCAATACGCTACACTATATGCGCCATCGCGCGCCACAATGTTATACCCCTGCCTTCGACATTTCCTTCTTCAGGGCATCGTCGTGCTTTGACAGCCATGCGAGCAGAAGCGAAGCATGCTCCTTCTCGTCGTCCCTGTTGTATGCCAGCACCTTTGCAAGGCTGCTGTCCTTAGTCGCGCTTATCCTTTCATCGTACCATATCATGGCCTCAAGCTCTTCCACAAGGGACTGCCTTGCCCTGTTCAGGTCCCTTACCTTCGGTTCTATATCCTTATTATCCTCACTCACAATATCACCTTCAAGGAGGTTGGTGAGACTAGATTAATACACTTTTTGCTTTAAACCCTGCCTTTCGATTCACCGCTTGAGACTCCCCTCGCTACAATATGTGCGAGCCTCAGGGCTTCGAATGCCGAATTCGTTAGGCCTTCCCCTTCCACCGTCTTTGCCGTAGTTTTCACGTGGAGCCCAGCCCATGCATATCCTGCGAGCGCGTCCGAACCTTCCAATACCTCAAGTCTGCCGTCCACTCCCTTCCCGCTAGCTTCAGAATACTTCTTCAGCGCGTTTACCAGCGCGCGTTTCCTCGGTTTTCTTCTTGTGATAATCAACACATCCACTCCCAGGGACTTCGAAATGCGCTTCGGGTCTATCAGATTGAGACCAGCGAGGGCTATTCCGTCAAAAACCACGATCTTGACCTGCTGCCTGAACCTCGATTTCCTTAGCATCTCCGCTATCCTGTAGGATGAGTCCGTCCCGTCCACCTCTACGGTTGTGGAGAGTACGCCCTCAATCGTCAGTTCCCTCTGGACTATTCCAACAACTAGCGCTCTCTTCTTCCCTTCAACAGGACCGGATGCGACTGCAAGGACGCGAACGCCTTTTTTATGCGCATCTGGCCTCATTTACTCTTCTTGGATACTTTTTCCTTTAAATCTGAGAGCTCCCCCTCGATCTCCTTCAATGCCTTCGCAAGCGCTTCCTTTGGCTTTTTCTTCTCTGTCTTTACCACCAGCCTCGGCTTGCCTATCTCTGGGTGGTCCTTGTATGCGCCCGCAAAGCTAACGTCCTTGTCCTTGTTTAGCACGCTTGCTATCAAGTCAGGAAGCGTAAAGTCAGAAGTGTTGAACTCTATGACCATCTCCTTCCCTTCATCTTTTATTATATCCAGCTCCATTATACCACTATCACTGCGTTAATCCCTTTGCAAGCAAGCTTTTTATCTCGTTTGGTTTTCCATACAGGCTGCTCACCTTGCTGCGCACCCCCTTATCGCAGATATCGCACACAAGCGCCTTCTCCGCTGGGTCGTACCTCATATCATTCCCGCAGCTTCCGCATCTGGAGTAGACCACGCCAGTCTCGGGGCCGTAGAAAGCGAGCGTGTAGATACCGTCCTCCACGGCATCAACCATGGCAAGCACTATATCGCCTTCCCTGCACAGTTTTCCAGAAGGTTCGCGGCCGCCTCTCCCTTGATGACCTCTGCGGTCCCCTCCTATTATCTTGCCATCGCTCAGGGCCGCATAACGCTTGTTGCCTGCCTGCACGTCGTCTACCTTTACAAACATGACCTTGCCGACTTCGCTCACTACCTCGCCTATTACAAGCATGCCGCGCGTTATCCTGTCAACTTCCGAAGAGAGGTTCACCACGCTTACCTTGCCGTCCTTCATCTCGACTTTTCCAAGCGTAGCTGCGTAAATGTTTCCCCCCTCAGCGTAGACGCTGTGCGAAGGAAGGTACTCCTCCTCTGTGCACAGCACCTCCCCGGGCATTACGAGTTTGTCTGGATCCATGGGATCGCTTAAGCTGAAGCGAACGTGCAAGTTCTGGAATCAGCCGAAGAGACTTGCAAGACCTTCCGCCGCGGCTTCTTCCTTCTTTTCGTCCTTCTTCTCTTCTTTCTTCTGCTCCTTCTTCTCCCCCTCCGCATGTTGCGGGGCAGCTGTCGGAGCTGCGGCTGCCTGCGTCTGGGCGTTCTTTATTACGTCCTTTATATTCACGTCCTTCAGCGACGCAACCACTGCCTTTGCACGTGCCTCGTCAGGGGTGAAGCCAGCGGCTTTCACTACTTCCATGAGACCTTTTTCGTCTATAGGCTTTCCTGCTTCACTGAGCAGCAAAGCGGCGTATACATACTCCATTTCTTTTCACCTTTTAGTGTAATATTCATGACGCGCCAAGCCCCTCAAGGGCGTGCGCCTCTCCGGCTGCCTTGGTTATCAGCCTCTCTATTATTCCCGTGTCATATATCTTGGCCTCCGTTCCAAGCGCAACCGCGCTCCTGTAAGCCTTTGTCACAAGTTCTACAACAGTATACGGGGTAACAATCCCAAGTGAAAGCGCAACCGCGCGAGATTTCGCGAACGCAGATGACAGATCGGAAAGCATCCCCTCCCTCGTTATCCTGAGCGTCTCAAGCCTGAATAGCAGCCCGTCGCGTATAAGCGCTTTTGGCTCCAGCACTGCAGTGAACGGTTCTATTCCAAGCGTGTGCAGGGCGCTTGCCACTGCGCTGCTTATCATAGCCCCTTTTGCCACTACAACCTTGTCTTTGGCTATGACCACCTTGCCTTTCTGTATCTGCACGTCTATGCCAGCTTTCTTAAGCTCGGTAACGGCCATCCCAGGCTGCAGCGATGTCTCGCCTCCCCTTACGATTATATCCTCAGGGGCCATCTGCTTCGGTTTGGCGGATAGCTTAAGCGCATTCCCCTTGAATATCCCGTACAACTCGAAGGGGTCCTTGTTTGAAAGGATGATGACGCTTGTTGCAGTCAGCTCCTTAATCAAAGGCTTGGTCCTTTCATCGCCCTCCAGCACGCGCTCCATGAGCTTCTTCCTGCCTATTATGAACTTTCCATCGCTTCCGATGCTGTTCCTTACCCTCTGGAAGAGCCTGTCAGGCACAGATGATACTGTTACAATGCCTACTGTCTTGTAATTCTTGATTTCTTTTTTAGAGCTCTCAACGAACTTTATCTTTTCATCTCTTGTAATCATAATACCACTAAACTATTTTTACCGGATTGCTCATGGTCAGTTTCACATATGCAGATTTTATGTGGGCATTGCCCGGCTTCTTCGACAGCAAGGACATTACAGCATCTATGTTCTGTGCGATCTTCTCCACATCCATGCTCTCTTTGCCTACAATGCAGTGTATCGTAGGCAGGTACTTGCCCTTGCTCCTTATCTGAACTGAATTTATAGAGCTCTTTATAGCGTTCTCGATGTTGCTCCCAATGAGCGGTTTTGGCATCTTGTTTCTCGGACCCAGGAATTGGCCAAGGCTCTTGGCGATCGAGGGCATAAGGCTGGGCTGCGCCATCAGTTCGCTCTTGAGCATGTCACGCAGCATTGCCTTATCGTTCGCGGACGAAGGAATCTCGCTGCTCCCTATCACGCGCACTCCCATCTTCTTTGCGCTTTCCGTTATATTCCTGTCATCCGCAAATATTATGACCTTGCCTTCCTTCCCCTTTCCGTTTGGAAGCTGCACCTCGAGGTTCAGCCTCTCCTCCTGTTTCGAAAAGTCGATCCCCTTAAAGTTTACGGAAAGCTCCACGCTCTGCGAGAACTTCCTCTTCCCTTTATTCTCCTGCATGAACTTGTTAAGAACCTCAAATCTTTCCTTCTCCATATAAGCCCCTCCTGCAACATGTGCAGTGCATACGGGAAAAACAGCATATGGTTATATGCCTCCCTTGCCTTAGCAACTTACTTTAGTGGCTCAATCTTTATAAATGTATCGTCACTTCCTGTCGTGCACGGTTATTATCTTCCTCTTTGCGCCCCCGCTTCTGCAGCCTTCGTCCTTGGCAATGACTTCTGGCCCTTCTTTATCACCGTCGGGGGAATAGGAATACGTGCCAGGATGCTTACCCGGCGCCTTCACGTTATCCCCATATATGACCCGCAGCAATTCGCTGAATGGTATGTGCCTGCGAAGCATCCAAGTTATCGCATGCTTCGATAGCTCCACGTCAATACGGCTTATATCCTCTGCCTCATTATCGTATCCAGCTACGCCTCTCCTTCGGGTCGCATCCACCATCCACTCATCGCCAACCTCAAAACCCTACTCCACACTTTTATTTGCATGTAAAATATTAAATAACTTTTCTGTCCGTGTGGAAAGCGCGTTTATAAATATTATAATTTCGCAAGCGTATAGATTGTACCGAAGCGGCGCAGAGCCAGATCGGAGCGCGGATCAATTCCGCTGCAAGATTGTAGGGGGATAGTACGGACAGAAACGAGGCACGCAGATACATCAGATCCGAAAACGGCATCAAAGACAGCGCGGCGGCCCCACGGGGAGATTCATCGGTTACTGGTCTGTTCCCCAAGAAAAAAGTGGTAATAGATGTCGATGCTACCCTTGCAGATACGCATACTGCCACCCTGGACATTTACAACAAGGAGCATGGCACATCATTCACAACAAAGGATATAACAGACTGGGATTATAGAAAGACCCGAATCCCTATCGATTATAGTTCATTTATGGCGCTCTATGGGATCGCATGGTCCAATTACGCATCAATAAAGCCGCTTTTTGATGGCGATCTGCTAAAAGAGCTGGAGAAGCACTATGAGATAATAATCGCATCGAAGAGGCCCGAGAGTACAATACCTCCTTTAGAGGCGTGGCTCAAGAACAACCTCGGGGGAGTAGAATACACGCTTGCAATTTATGACAGTAACGGCAACGGGGACAAGCACGAATACGGCGCGGATTTCATGATAGATGACAAGCCATCCGCAGCTTCCGACGTAAAAAACGGCACATTCCTATTCCTGGTTAAGCAACCCTACACGCCAAAGAGCCTGGAAAGGTCGCCTAACCAAAGGTATACGGTGGTAAAGGACGTGAATGACGCATTGCGCAAGCTGATAGACATGGCGGAAGGCAGGCTGACCCTCGCCGGCCTGAGACGTCACGCAAATCCAGCAGAAAAGGAGAGATCAACCCACTAGTATTTTTATACCTTGTCATCTATCTATTCCTTGATCTAGTGATAGAAGCTATTCTGCTGTCAAGCCTTTCCGGACTTACTACGTATGTATACGGCATAGCCACGGGCCTGGTGAAGGCCTATGGCATCGCTGCAGTATTCTTCCTCATGCTGCTGGAAAGCTCATCAATTCCAGTGCCCAGCGAGGTCATAATGCCGCTGGCAGGATTGCTGGCGCACAACCACCTTATGCTTTTCTATCCTGCGCTTATCGCTTCTATAGCCGGAAGCGCGGTAGGGATAGCAATAGATTACCTAATAGGCTACTACATAGGCAAGGACATAGTCTACAAGCACCTTAGGCTTTTCCACATAAGCAAGGAGTCCCTAGAAGCATTCGATGCGTGGTTTGAGAGGAACAGCGTAGCTGCGATATTCCTTACGCGTCTAGTGCCCGTAATAAGAACGGTAATGAGCTTCCCTGCAGGATTCGCCAAGATGCCTCCAAAAAGGTTCTTCACCTATTCGCTTTCCGGGGCTGCAATATGGAATGTTGTACTGATGCTGTTCGGATTCTACCTGCTCTCCAGCAAGAGCGCCGTAGAAATAATGAGCGCAATAGGGGTTCTAGCGATCGTCCTCTACGTCGCCTACAGGTATGCGATGAAAAGGATAAACGCCAAATAGGGTCCGGAATAAACTATTTCCTGAACACATAGAAAGTGGCAACATATACCTAAGGACAGGGGATATGTTAAGGGATACGCAGCAATACGAAATCGCAACCTGCCCCTTTCCGATCATTGTAAACCTATTTATTATTTCGTTGCGGAAACTGTTGTGTGATGATTAAGGTGATCACCGAGCTAACGCTATGAGGAATGGTAGACGGGCTGATTTGTTTGGATACTCCCGATGAGATGGATCACGACACAAAAGAGTCAATAAGACCTTCACCCATGTCAAGGCTGCACAAGAACGTCATAAGGGCTACGGACATCGCAGCGCAGTTCTGGTGCGAGAAACAGATGGAATTGGGTTACCTCTACGGCAAGGAGGCGACGCCCGAGATGAGGAACGGCGCTGAAGTGCACAAGAACATAGAGACGATAATAAACATACCAGTAAACCTGAAGCCCGAAAGCTATCCCGATTCCCTCTACCGGTCGCTCTATACCAGCTATCTCGGCGTGTCTACCCTGCGCGAACGCGGCGCAGCCCGTGAATTAAACATATACGGATCAATCAACGGGTTCAAGATTGCGGGTAAGATAGACGAGATAAGGTATGAAGATGGAAAGACTGTGGTATACGAGGACAAGATTAAGATGAGCGACAGGGAGCCGTCAAGCGCTCAAATCGCGTCACACCGTATGCAGGTCCTGCTTTACATCAAAATGCTCAATGACATAAAGCGCGGACTTTACACCTTCTCCAATTTTGCGCGCGGCTGGGGGACAGACAAGATGAGGATTACGGATTCATTCAGCGCCCAACTGAAGGATATGGGCATAAAGGAAGGGGATATGACAGTAGGATCAATCGCAGCGCTCTACTTCTCCTCGCTTATGGATGCAGGAGACATAAGCGATATGGCATTCATAAGGTACACGAACGCGCAGTCTGGAAACATTATAAAATCTTCCAGGGTAGAATATAGCCAGAATGATTTTGAGGAAAGGCTGAAGTACGCGATGGTGTACTGGAACGGGTTTAGGGACGCGAAGCCTGTAGACGAAAGCGAAAAGTGGAAATGCAACTACTGCCCGTTCTTCGGCAAGCAATGCACTACCTGGTACCAGGCCAAACAAAAGGTGCTCTGATTGCTCAACAAGGAAACGCTGCGAAAGGAATTCTCAGGCGACTACAAGAAATACTACTCAACCTCCATATTCGAGACCGAAGGCTTCGAAAGGAAAAAATGCACCAAGTGCGGCAAGTACTTCTGGACCGCTGATAGTGCAAGGGAGATGTGCGGGGATCCGGACCACGAACCTTACACTTTCATAAAAGACCATCCAAAGGAGGTAGACTACGTAGATTTTTGGAACAAATTCTCAAAGTTCTTCAAGGACAACGGCCACGAGGTAATCGAGAGCTATCCGGTGGTGAGCAGATGGAGGCAGGACCTCTACTTCGTGATCGCGGGCATACAGGACTTCCAGAGGATAGAAAACGGGAAGATGAGCTTTGAATACAGCTCCAATCCCCTTCTGGTCCCGCAGATGTGCATGAGGTTCGGGGACATACCAAACGTAGGCGTCACAGGCAGGCATGGGACGTCATTCATAATGGCCAACCAGACCGCTTTCAACTATCCAAAGGAAGGCTACTGGAGGGACAGAACTATAGAGCTCAACTACGAGGTGTTGACAAAGCTTCTAGGTATAAAGAGGGACCAGATAAGCTATGTCGAAGACGTATGGGCGATGGGCGACTTCTCTGAATTCGGGCCGGATCTCGAGACATACTCCCACGGGCTCGAGATAGTGAACAACGTTTTCACCCAGTTCGAGTACACGGGCGGCAAGATAAACGAGCTAAAGGGCAAGGTTGTGGATGTGGGCTGGGGATTCGAAAGGCTGCCCTGGTTCGTCTCCGGGGAGCAGACAATGTACGACGTTATATTTAGAAAGGAACTGGAATACCTCTACAGGAGCTCCGGAATAAAGCCGGACAAGAAGCTTTACGCGAAGATCGCGGGGGCCCTGGGCACTGTAGATATATCGGAAAGGCATTCTCCAGCTGCAGAGGAAAAGCTGGTCGAAGGCCTCGGCATAGACAGGTCCGATTACTTTGACATAGTTAAGCCCATGCAGGCCATGTATGCCATAGCAGACCATGCCAAGACGCTCATGTTCGCAGTAAATGACGGCGCGTTGCCGAGCAATGTGGGCGGCGGCTACAACCTGCGCATCATATTGAGGCGCGCATTCGACTTCATAGACAGGTATGGCCTGAACTTCGACATGATGAAGTTGATAGAGATAGAGGCGAAGACGCTGAAAGGCATATATCCGCACATAGGGGAGAGCCTTTCAGAGACAAGGGAGGTAATAGAGGTAGAGAGGGCAAGATACGATAAGAGCAAGAGGGAGGCGAGGAAGATAATAGAAGGCCTGATCTCAAAGGGCGCATCAGTGACTAAGGAGAGGCTCAGGACGCTTTACGAGAGCAACGGGATAACGCCCGACTTCATAAGCGCGGCAGCGAAGGAGAAAGGCATAAGCATTGAACTTCCAGAGGACGCTTACTCTGATATAATAACTGGGGATTTCGCCGAGACCAGGAGAAAGGAAAAGGAGAAGATTGACATGGATATAGAGGGCGTTAGGCCGACAGAGAAACTATACTACTCGTTTGCATCGGCGGCGAAGGCGAAGGTCATCAGGCTGAAGGACAACATGGCCGTACTAGACAGGACACCATTCTATCCTGAGGGAGGTGGCCAGGAAGCGGACCACGGAGTAATCGGCGCCGTAGAGGTCGCGGACGTTAAGATCGCAAACGGCGTAATCGTGCACTTCGTCAAGGGAAAGGCAGGGTTTAAGGAAGGCGATGAAGTAGAATGCAAGGTTGACATGGATAGGCGCCTTAGGCTGATGGCGCACCACACGGCTACGCACATCATAAGCGCTGCAGCGCGAAAGGTACTGGGGAAGCACGCCTGGCAGGAGGGCGCAAGGAAGGGCGCAGAAAAGGCGCATATAGACATAGCACATTATGAGAGGCTGAGCGACAAGCAGGTCATGGAGATAGAGAACACGGCCAACGGCTACATAACAAATGGCATAAAGGTGAGCATGAAGGAGATGGAGAGGACTGAGGCCGAATCGAAGTTCGGGTTCTCGATATACCAGGGCCATGGCGTGCCTTCAGGCACATTGAGGATCGTAGAGGTGGAAGACCTCAAAGGCAGGGTTATAGACGCGGAGGCGTGCGGAGGCCTGCACCTCGCAGGCATGGAGTCTATGATAGGGCTTATAAAGATAATAGCGTCGTACAGGATACATGACGGCATAGACAGGCTCGAATTCGTCGCCGGGAAGGCAGCTGCAGATTACGTAAACAGCATGGAGAACAGCATAAGGCGCATCGCTCAGATTGCCGAGACCGATGCGGACAAGCTTGGCACAGGAATAGAGGCGAAGCTTGCAGAGCTGAAGGAATTCAGGGACAGGTACGAAAAGACGAGGGAGGAACTGGCAAGCAGGATAGCGGATACGCTGGCAGCCTCAAAGGAGCGTGTAGTGGTGAGCAGGCTGGATTACGAGAGGGAAATGCTGCGCATGATAGCGACGCTTGCCGTGAATAGCAGCAAATCTAAGGCCGTAATACTGTACAACTCCGGCAACGAGGCGGTAGCTATATCCGGCACAGCTTCTGGAAAAAGCGCGCTCGCTCTGCTTAACGAGAATGCCGAGAAGATAGGGGGCAAGGGCGCGAAGCTCAGGGGCGGCGGCTCTGAGAGGATAGCAGAAGGAAAGATATCTGCCTGATGATTCTATGGATGTGTATTCTTTTTTCATATACCCGATATTGTACATACTCCCGGCGTATGCGGCGAACGGGCTGCCTGTAATATTTGGCGGAGGCAAGCCGCTGGATCTGGGCAGGAGGATGCACGGGAAAAGGATCTTCGGGGACAACAAAACCATAAGGGGAACCTTTGCGGCTTTGGCCTCAGGCATAGCCGTGGGCGCGATAGAATATCCTTTCATGAGCTACATGCTGCCTGTATCGTTGATGCTTGCACTCGGCACCATATTCGGCGACCTGCTGGGCAGCTTCATAAAGAGGAGGATAGTCATGAAGCCGGGGTCGCAGTTCCCTGTAATGGATCAATACGGCTTCTTCATTTTTGCCCTGCTTTTTGCCCTGCCTCTCGGCCATCTGCCAGGCGCGTCCGGGCTGCTGTTCCTCGTCGTGCTTACTGGAATACTCCACATACTCACAAATAGGGGTGCACATCTGTTGCATCTGAAACAGGTACCATGGTGATCACGCGCCAGATAATTTGAAAAAACTTTCACTACATATAGGTAGGAGATGACAAAATAATATTATCGGGGAGTTATTGATTGAGATAAAGAACTTAAGGAAACGGTATGACGACGGGACCGTGGCGCTTAAGGGGATAAACTTAAAGATAAACGAAAAGGTGGCCACAGTAATAGGAAGGAATGGTGCCGGCAAGACTACAATGATGAGAATACTTTCCACGCAGTTGCTTCCGACCTCAGGCACAGCGAAAATAAAGGGCTACGACGTGGTGAAGGAGCCGGAGAGGATAAGGAGGATAGCGGTGAGCATTCCGCAGGAGGCGGGTCCTCTGGGGTTCCTCACGCCGATGGAACATCTCCTGATGTACTTGGCGGCGCGGAAGGTTCCTGTATTGGAGGCAAGGCAGGACGCTGCAAAAGCCTTGAGGGAGATAGAGCTGTGGGATGCGAGGAACACTCCGGCAGACATGCTGTCTGGGGGGATGAAGAGGAAGATATTCGTCGCCATGGCGCTGGCATCAAACGCGGAGGTCGTATTTCTGGACGAGCCTACCACGGGCCTGGATCCTCTATCAAGGCTGGAGGTCTGGTCCGCCATAAAGTTGCTCGACAGCGAGATGGTCATAACGACGCACTACATGGAGGAGGCACAGGAACTCTCCAAGGAGGTAGTGATGATAGAAGGGGGCAAGTGCGTAAGCCATGGGAATGTCGCATCAATGCTGAAAAAGTTCAACGGCCTGGTAAGGGCGGAGACAAACAGGCCCGGAGCAAAAACAAGGTATAGGGTCGGCAGCATGGGCATAGACTACATAAAGAAGGGAGAGGCCCTTGATTACATAAAAGAAGGCTATGCGATAAAGCAGATAACGCTTGACGATCTTTTCGTAATGAAGGGTGTTGAGCTTGAATCTTAGGTTTATAGGGGAGTTTGCCTGGTCGTACGGAATAAAATCCATACCGCGAGGGCCTTCATACGTAATATCTTCGATGATGTACCCTCTTGTATTCCTATTCCTGATAGTGATATTCTCCTCAGGCAAGTTCCTGGCGTTTGGGGTGGTCGGTGGATTCATAGCTATAGTAGCGGAGAACTCGCTGTTCAGCAGCAGCGATGCAGCGTTCCAGCGCATAGAGCTGAAGTTCCAGGACCTGCTGATAACGACAAGGATATCGCACATCGACTACATACTCGCCATGGGGCTCAGCTTCCTTGCGCCGTCTCTGCCCGGAATAGCGGTATATGCGATAATAGGGATGCTCATACATATCTTCACTGCTGCGACCGCGGCCCTCTTTGCTCTGATACTTATACTTGTGTTGCTCTCTACGCTTTCGATAGCGTTCATGATAGCAAGCTTTGCGAAGCACATAAGGAACATATGGGGTATATCGTCGATAATGGTAGTGCTGCTGACCATGATACCCCCTACGTTCTATCCTTACACCCTGCTTCCTAAGCCTGTGCTGTACCTGTTCATGCTCTCCCCCGTAACACCGGCCGCGATAGCCAGCCAGGGCGCATTCGGCCTTACGCCGCAGTTTCCGTATGCTATCCCCATACTCATCGCCGAGACCGTGATCTACTTCATAATAGCTATGAAGCTCACGAAATGGAGGGAGGACTAGCCTGGCATCTTTATATCAAATGCGGCGTAAAACCCACTCCCTTCAGGGTGGGGCATAAGCCATCGCGGCATATATAAACTTTGACATCTATATAACAGCAATGTGAACTATTCTGCTTGATAGGGATATAGGTATAAGGTTGCCAACTGGCGTAAAACCATAATCAATCAACTATTCAAAATTGAACTACAGAAGGACATTCGGGAAGTCAAGACTGTGGAGACTTCGACCTATACCTATCGCAAAGGGATATGCAAGTCGTGCCGTAGAAGCAGGAACTAAACGCCTCAGTAAATGAGAGATTCCGCAGAAGGAAACTTCGCAACGGAATCTGAATTGAGGCTGGAAGCCCACGACTTCAGTC
>JAJYZH010000041.1 GCA_021800135.1 Microcaldota archaeon | reverse complement strand
GGCCGTCAAGAGTAGGCCATACGATAGTTTAAGAACGTGATATAACAAACCCACCAATGGCGATTAACACAATACCTAATATTACCAGTATGCCTCCACTAACTGAACTACTAAGTGCGCCTATGACATAATGAGGCATGGAGCTTATTGTCTGATTTGCAGCTTGTGATATGGGACTAGTGGCTGTTCCTACTCCAATCAAAACTAGATAGAAGAAGCAACGAAAAAAGTGAGATTACGATTTAATAAAGAGAAAACTGAGTTTATATTGTAGGCTATTTATAGCCAAGGGTATGTAAAAACGCACTTGCCTGCAAAAGAGAGTGCCGCTTTAGGCTTTGTGCTCTGCGTGCCCAAGGAGGTAAATAGCTGTAATTGCAACTGCTTCTGCGTGCTTCAGCTGCCATTGTTTTCGTTACAACTGGTGTCGTTGTTCGTCTATCCACTTCCGTATTTTGGCTGACTTGCTCCTCTCGGCAATTTTCAGGATCTCGGGGTCGTGTGTGTTTCTGTAGATAAATTTGAAAAGATAGAACCTTGTGGTTGTTTCCATGCTATATCTCAAAAATTCACTCGCGAGAGTTGTAGTCCGACTGTCGACAGTTCCATTCTTTTCTGCTGCATTACAGATAGCCTTTAGCATCGGTTCCTCGAAATAATAGAGCTTCATGTCCTTGCGTTTATCCCGATTCAAAAGCCGGGATAGAAGATCCGGGCACTCCACCCCCCTAGATTTAATCAGGCTGTCAGCGAAGGCATCGTATCCGACTGCCCTGTTTTGCATTCTTCTCGCAACAAGCGGCAAGCTTCTATCAAGAAAAATCGTAACCAATTCCCCAGTATCGATCCATTTTAACTTGCACAAAAGTTCGAATGAGTTAACCCCCTTCTCAGAGACAAGAAGATTTGTTATCTTGTAAGTAAAGGATATAGCATCTGTAATACTTCTGCCCCTCCCCTTTTCTCTGCCGATTACCAGCTTACTCAGACCAAAGTCATGGGCGACAAGCGCATCATCCTGCACTAAGAAATCGAAGAGTGCCCTGTTTTCATTCAGGTGGAACACGAGTCGCGAGAAGAACGAGCCAGATGCTGCCGGACTGGAGCCGTAGGAGCAGAAAATAACACATGATACTAATTTTCCATTGTCCCAATTAAAGAGCGCGTTATCGTCGAGAAAAAGTGCAGTCTCGGTAATGCCTCTGGCGTCCTCCTCCAGCCATCTGCTTTCCATTCTCTTCACCCCAACATAATTCGCCAAAACGGCGTTTAGATAGCTACTTGCTACATCAAGCCGGGATTCCAGGCGTATTTCATCATCTGCCGTTATGCTTGCAACAGAAAGCCCAATCCACGCATAAGCTAGGGGGTGGTCTACCAGTCTGTCCTCTATCCCTGCACCTATCTCTGTCTCGGAGAGTTTTCCATAACCATAAATCTCGTCAAGGTCGTCAGCAATGGACCTCACAGCCACTTCTTGCATAACTTTATCGTGGAGGAGATTGTGTACCACATTCTTTATTTGCTTTTCCACTAAAAACACTTGCAATACCCTATCTGTTACCCAATGCCCTATCCAATAACATTTCTACGTTTGATCCTCTTCGGGAGTTCCCTTCATCGCGACAAACCTATCATAGCTCAGAGTGGGGTCCAGAGTGGAGGCGTATAGGAATTCGTCAAACCCAGACGATATATGTATTCCAGAGCCCCTCACCTCAATGCACGGAAGCCTATTCTGTCTTGTCCGCTTAATAAGTCTGGCGTGCCCTTCGGCTGTTGTGCCATCAACCTCTTCAAATTCGATTCCTTTGGCGAACAGATAATTCCTTGCACTCTTTGATGTATTGCTGCCGTCAGCATAAAATGTGACTTTCCTTGACATTTCATCGCCTTATGTTCCGCCCCTCTCAAGAAGCCACTTCCACAACGGCATGAAAACTATTGTCTTGCCGTTTATTTTTTCTTTTGCCTCGTAGTCCCAGGTTATGCACAGCAGGTTGCTGCACCTTAACTCTTCCGATGCCCTTACAAGCCCCTTGGTTTCCCTGTCGCGCATGCCCGCCATATCCGTGGCGTAGGTGACCTGTATCAGCTGCTCCACCTTTCTGCCGCGCCTTGTGACAAAGTCCACTTCATGCTGCTGGTGATCCTTCCAGTAGTTTAATTCGGTGTCTGTGCGCCAGTAGCTCTTCCTCCTAAAGAGCTCAATTGCTACGCAGTTTTCCATGTTTCTCGTGATGTTGCTGTTAAGCGATACAACATTCGCGAGGCCCGTGTCTATGGCGTACACCTTCTTCGGCGCTATCACGGATTCCTTTAGCTTGAATGAGAAGCGCTCCAGCTTCAGAAGCACGTAGGCGCTTTCCAGATAGCCGAGCCACTCCTGCGCCATGTTCTTGTCCTTCATGCTAAATATGTTGCCAAGCTTCGAGTAGCTTACCTCCATCGCAGTGTTGGATATGAGATATCTAACGAAATCGCGAAGAGTCCCCTGCTGTGTTATCCCGTATCTCTGTATCACATCCCTTTCAATCATGTCCCCGTAGATTCCCACGAGGGGTTCCCTGCCTGACCTTACTGCCATTGGAAAGCCACCAACTTCAAGATACTTTTCCAGCATGGTCTTCAGCGTTGCTCTCCCGCTTGTTGTAAACGCCCCTGCGACTGCATCGTACTGAACGCGGTTGTAGGATAGGAATTCCCTGAAGCTGAATGGTAGGAGCACATGATCGATGTGCCTTCCAGTCATGAATGTTCCGAGCTCCCTACTGAGCATCCTTGCGTTGCTCCCAGTTATTATCAGTTTTTTCTCGTCAACAAGCCTAGAAGCAAACCTTTCCCAGCCGCTTACCTCCTGTATCTCATCAAGAACAAGGAACATGCTGTCCTTTTTCAGGGAGTGCATCGCCTCAAGGACCTTGTTGAGCTCCGATGCCGAAATCGCAATCCTCTCATCGTCGAAGCTCAGGTACCCTGCACCTGAGGTCTTCGCGAACATGTACGAAAGGACGGACTTGCCGCACCTTCTGGGACCGGTTATTATGTTTGCCGCGCCTAGGCCAAGTAACTTATTCGGCAATGGGAATTCCCTCTCCTGAATCCTTTCTGTGCTCAGCAACCTGAGCATCCTGCCATCCTGCTCCTTTATTATCGAGGTTATGTCCTCCACAGACATCATAAGATCAGGATTGAATATATCTGGAAGATATTTAAAACCTTCCTTATTTAACAGTAACTATTTGTAAAAGCTACTGAATATTTAAGTAACTTTAAAGACTACTCCTCCCTTGCATCCATATCCTAGCAGCCTGAATCCAAACGTGAGCATGCAGATTTATCAGATATGATTACCTCCAATCACCGCACTCACCGCCAAAAGAGAGTGCTGTTTAAGGCATCGTGCTCTGCCTGCCCATTTCAAAAAATACGACGACAAGCGCAGTGTGATAACACACCGCAAGGATAGCAAAGCACGGTTAGGTGTTTCCATGAAATCCGGACTTCAAAGCAGGACATCCTCCTCTAACTAAAGCCCGAGGCTCCCCTGATGATTATCATGCATCGGGTATGTTCTCGATTCACCGACGCTGCTTGCGGGGCTGTCGCACTGCATAGGCAATCGTATCCTCGAGCGCCGCTTGCTACTTCTCCAGTCTTTGAAAACAGCGTTTCAGACCGTGTCCGGGAGTAGCTCTCCTGGAGGACGCAGGTGCTCTGCAGTATTCTTTCAGTGGCGCGATTAGACATTGGAGGGTCCGGCTCGTCTCAGCCCTGAAGGGCGGCAAGGCTTCTTGAACCTCCCCAAGCCACCCGCCGCACTGAAGAACAGGAATAAAGCAGAAAAGGGCCAGCCCTGTATCCGAACTTCCTGCCATGTTCTTTATGATCCATTATGTCGAGCACAAAGGCAACTATGGCCATTTCAGTTATATCATTCATAATGGTGTACGGCGCGCGCCAAAAACCTGGCAGTTCTACGCGGAACAGATTCAGTCCGCTTGGTTGTCCTTCCTCTCCGCTGTTCCTCAAACAACCATCAGTTCCGTCTCACACGCCCCAAGGAGCCGAGCATTTATCGCGGTTCCGTTT
>JAJYZH010000040.1 GCA_021800135.1 Microcaldota archaeon | reverse complement strand
GCACGCTGATGCTTGAGGAGGCCAAGAAATTGGGATATACTGACGACAGGGACAGGATAAGGTATATGGAGGTAGGCAGGCTTGACGAGGTAAGGGTCAACGCCTTCAAAGAACTCAGCGCCTACGAGGGAAACGTGGTTGTAGACACCCATAACTATGTAGAGGAGAACGGCAGATTCGTTCCGGGACTGCCGATGAAACTACTCGAGGGGTTGGGAGGCATAGAAGCATTTATATATGTAAATGCGGAAGAATCCGATATAATTGACAGACGCAGGAAGGACACAACACGGACTAGAGAACTCGAGGATACGGAGAACATGAAGGTACAGAAAACACTCAACCTTTCTGTCCTTGCATATTATTCGTCTTTGCTAAACGTGCCGCTCTACCTGATTAACAACAGGAATGGGCGCCTTGAGGAATCGAAAGCAAGGTTCCACAAAATCCTGAAGGAAGTATTCGAAAAGATAGCGCCATGATGAAAGTGTTTCAATGAGCACAGTACCAATGCCGCCTCTCATAATAGTTGCGATAATCGCGATAGGGATAGCGTATACCTTCTTTTCGGTATTCCTGCAGAGAAAACTTGTGGACCCGAAAAGGATGCGTGAGATCCAAGCCAAGGTAAACCAGATATCTAAGGAGATGAACGCGATGGTAAAGCGCAACGCCCCGAAAGAGGAGATTTCGGGGAAGCAGAAGGAGCTGATGCCCCTGATGAGCGAGAATATGAAGAAACAGTTCAAACCTATGATAGTGATATTGCCCATATTCCTGATAGTCTATGATGTGCTGCTCAAGATGGCTTTCGGAGGATACGCTAACGCCGTAGTCAATTTCATATTTCCTATGAACTACCAAAACCTCTTCTTTGCCACTGTGCTAATATTGGGACTCATAATGTCCATGGTAATACTGATTTATGACAGGAAAAAGGCCAAGGAGGAGCAGGCGCAGAATGCGCAGCCTGTGCCCCAGCAAAGCATTAATAATTGAGGTAAGCCTAGATAAAGTTTACAGGTGTTAAAATTGCCAAAACCAATGTACAGATCAGGAAGCTACAGAAAGGTGCACAGAGTAGCACCCAAGGGGAAGCACCTAGTCCACTATGAGAGGAGAAAAGGCAGGAATCCACACTGCGCCTTGTGCGGCAAGGAGCTGAACGGAATAAGCATGAATGGAGGCAAATCAAGGAGGACCAACTCCAGAATTTTCGGAGGGGTTCTGTGCGCCAACTGCACGGCCAGAATAATAAAACTGGGCAGCAGGATAGAACATGGAGACATGAAGCTTGATGATATAAGCATAAGGGACAAGGCCTACGTGCTGCAGCTCATGGCGCACTGAATGTTGCGATGGATGCGATGATGAGGATCTGCATAAGCGGGATGACAGGAAGCGGTAAGACGACCCTCGGCACGATGCTTGCAAAGGAGCTTGGTATAGCCCATATAACAAAGGAGACGGCAAAGGAGTACGCAAGGATCGTATCTGATGCGAAGAAAGACAAGAGCGGCAAGCTGGCAATCAGGCAGGCCGCAGATTCCAGATATGCAAAAAAGTTCGATAAGGAGATACTGGAAGCCGCAAAGGGAAGGACATGTGTAGTCACCACATGGCTTGGACCGTGGCTGATTAGAGATGCGACACTGAGGGTTTGGCTGAATGCAAGCCTCGACGAGCGTGCAAGAAGGAAGGCAAAGGACCTGAGAACTGGCATAAGCAGAGCCAGGAAGTATGTTGTGGATAAGGATTCTGAGGCGGCAATGGGCTTCAGGAAGGTTTATGGCATAGACATATACGACCATTCGGAATTCGATATAGAGATAAACACCGAGAGGCTACCGCACAGGGAGGTCATCGCTGTTATATCTATGCTCGCGATGCTTAAGGAAAAGATAAAGAGATGAATGCTTAATTGATTATGGTGATTTGGTGCTAGTAGAAGCAGGGAGGGTTTGCATAAAGAAATATGGAAGGGACGCGGGAAGCAGGGCAGTCATAACAAAAGTGGAAAACGAGAATTTCGTAAGGATAATAACCGCAAAGAGGAGGAAGGAAAGGAGATGCAATACAAAGCATCTAGAGTTCCTGAACGAGAGGGTAAATGCGGGCGCCCAGGACGAGGTCAATAGGGTTTTAGGAGTAAGATAGATACTATGTGGCCTCATAGCTGCTGTACAGCGATTCGAGTGCCGCTTTCAGCGTCTTCTCTTTGCTGGCTTCAGCACTGAGCAGTTCGAACAGCTTTGCTGCATCTATTTTTCCGCTGTATTTGTATTCTTTGAGGCGCGAGCTCAGCATTTGCATGCCCATATCCTTCAGCGGCATGCCATTGAGCTTGCCGTTCCTAACGTCATCTATCTGCAGTCCGAGTTCCGGGGTTTCGAGTTTTGATGAGTCTACTTCCAATATTGCACGGGATGAAAACTTCTTGATTATAGAATGGAGCAGCAAATCTGCCCCGGTATAGCCATGGGCAAGCTTGCCTTCCACTACCAGTTTTATTATAGGCTTGTCGCTGTGGAGATCAAGTTCTTTTCTGATTGCCGACTCGCAGGCATCGGCAATCGCTGTAGGGGTAGTGTCTGTCATTTTTATGTGCAGAACCTTAAAGTCCCTGGAACCTATCGCAATGAATTCATGCGTGTTAGAAAGCGTGTCGTATATAACAAACCCCTTCTTCTCCTGTTCCCCGTCTTTGAGCTGGGTAAGCACAGTGCTGCCCGGTATTATGAATGGTTTTCCATGGGTTTCTGATTCGACCCTGCCGTGTATATGGCCGTCTACGTACAGATCAAACCCCTCTGGGAGGTCGTCATACCGAAGAAAGTTGTCATTGAATGGCAGCAGCTCATAAATCGATTGATGAAACATGAATATGTTGAATGCACCCTTAACCGGTCTTGGATCCAGTTCCTTGAGCTTTTGCTTTACGAGCTCTTCCGAGGTTCCCCCAAGACCGTATACTGCGACCTTTTCCCCATCTTTCTCCAGCATTACCGTAGCCTCGTTGGCGTCTATGAGCAATCCTGCAAGGCCGAGAAGGCTCAGGGCGTTCTCGCTGCCTATAGTTGTTCTTTCATGAGTGCCCGATATTGCGATTATAGGCAGCTGCGTGTAGATCTTGCCGTCCCCGCCTTTCTTCTCAAGCACCTTCGCCCCCAGCTTATCCTTCTGTTCTACCTCCCTGAATATTTTTATTGCGTCTGCTATGATTTTTGGATGCGGGGCCCTCCTGTCAAATACGTCTCCTGGTATTATTATGGCGTCTGACATCTCAGCAGCCTTGCTCAGCGCTTCCAGGGCCTGCCGGTAGGCGTCTTCCTCAAAACGCTCATAGCCTATGTGTGTATCGGATACTATGCCTATCCTCATTTTGTTTACCGCGTAGATTGTGGCAGAGAAAATTATTATAGCTGCATGATCATCGCAGTGAAAGAAGGTTATAAATATTCAGGGTGGGAAAATGAACGGGTGGAAAAATGGCCATTACGAAACCGAATAAGGGAAGGGGAAATGGAAATAAGCCTACCGCGGCATTTATCCTGACCCTTTTTGGGGGGATACTGGTACTGCTTGCTGGGATACTTATAGCGGTTGTAGGAGCAGTTGCGACAATATTCTTGGCTGGTATTGGCGGGGCCATAGGCCTTGTAGGTATAATATCCGGGATTGTCATGATTATATCCGCGGTTATGATGAACAGCACCAACAAGTCAAAGGTTACCACATGGTCGATAATAGCGCTGGTGTTCTCGCTGATAAGCCTTGCAAATGGAGGAGGCTTCATAATAGGGTTTATACTCGGACTTGTAGGTGGTATCCTTGGGCTCACTTATAAAGGTTAGTGCGGTATTTTTTTCTATTTTTATTCTCTTCCTGTACGTTTTAAGCTCTGTAAAGAGGTAGTATAGAAAGGGATTTAAAGGTAAAATCCCCAATCTTTCTGAGGCGATATCTGGAATTTCGCGGCTGTTTTGATGAGTGAAAACGAGTACACTGCAAAGGACATTATCGTCCTTTCCGGTCCTCAGGGAGTAAGAAAAAGGCCTGCGATGTACATAGGCTCCACAGGGAGCGCAGGCTTTATACACCTGCTGTTCGAGGTGCTCGACAATGCCATAGACGAGGCGGTAGCAGGTTATTGCAAAA
>JAJYZH010000039.1 GCA_021800135.1 Microcaldota archaeon | reverse complement strand
CAAAAGGATACTCGACTCCGGGAGCGGAGCCGGAAGGGACACCAAGCACTTCATCTCCAAAGGCTATGAAGTGGAAAGCATAGACCTATCCAAGGGGATGATAGAGGAGGCGCGCAAGCGCGTACCTGAAGGGAACTTCATGCGGATGGACATGACAGACCTAAAGTTTGAGGATAGTTCATTTGACGGAATATGGTGCTGCGCCAGCCTGCTGCACCTCAATGAAGCAGAGGCGGAGAAGGCGATATCCGAATTCGCGCGAGTACTCAAAAAGGGAGGGATCCTGTTCGTCTCGGTAAAGGAAGGGGATGGCGGGGCGGACAATGAGTACATAGATGGCATCGGGAGGTATTTCAGAAGTTATGGGACGGCCGGGATAGTGGAGCGTGTATCGGCCCATTTCAAAATCATAGATGCTTACACACACTCGTATGACGGCAAGGAGGTGTGGATCAGCGTGCTAGGGGAGAAATGACCCTGTGCGCTGCTCGGCGTGTTTGTATGGAGAGGGCTTTGTTGCCTGTGGCAGCCGTAATTGTAATTCTGCTTGCGTGGATAGCATACTCGTACCTGGGTTTAAGCAATGCACGCCAAGGAGCTTCGCAGCCGCCCTGTTACTTCAACGGCTCCTATTACATAGAGGTGCCAATGGCTATAGAGGGAAACGTTAGTGTCAGTGTCTCTGCCAATTTCACTTCTCCGGGAATTATAGTATCGCAGGGTCTCGGCAACAATTCCCATGCGGAATGGTATCTTGGCAGGGGAGGAGAGATAAACAACGAGCTCGGGTTTGGTGTGTTCAGCGAAGCGAAAGGACCGGACAACACCACGCAGGGCTGGCGCTTCGCCAAGGCCAACATAACTGACGGGAGATGGTACAATATAGTTGGGGTGTACAACTCGAGCGCTGTGGATCTCTACATTAACGGAGAGCTTGTCTCAAGTGCAAGTGCGCCTTACCCGCCAATCAATGGCAGCAGGGTCATGATGGTTGGAAGGCGGACTTCAGAATTCTACGTCAACGGGATCCCGTCGTTCGAATACTTTACCGGGAGCATAAAGGGCCTCGAGATCTTCAACAAGGCGCTGAACGCAAGCGAGGTGCGTTCGCTGGTCTGGGGAATCGTGCCGGCAAGACCAGTGTTCAGCATGTGCCAATGACGTACATCCCGATGCTGGGTAGCAAGTCTTTATATAATTTGCCATTTAAAAGTATATATGGTGAAATGGCATGGTTAAGACCACGATAAACCTGGACACGGAAGTGTACAGGGAACTCGTCAATGAAGCGGTAGTGAAGTACGGCACCACAAAGACACTCTCTAGGATAATAAACGAAAAACTGAAGAGGGCGAGGACTAGCGGCAGGGGTGACATAGTAAAGAAGACGGCTGGTATGTGGAAGATGAAGGAGACCGGGGCCGAATACGTAAGGCGCGTCAGATCCGAGTCTGAGAACAGGCTAAGGAGGATATTGGATGAGTGAGGCAGTTTTCGATACTAGCGTACTGATAGACCACTTGAGGAATGTAGGAAAGGCGACAGAACTCATCGAACGGGTAAGGGATGGATTGATAATAGGCTATGTATCCACACTGACAGAGGCAGAATTGTTTGCAGGCAAGGACTCCGGTGATGATAAGAAGAGGGCACTGCTCATAGAGCTCCTGGACCTATTCAACAAGATTGAAGTGGACGAAGGGGTAGCGAGGGTGGGGGGAGAATTTAGAAGGAAATATGGGGTGTCACTCTCTGACGCAATAATAGCCGCTACGGCGTTTATGGTGCGCTGCGGCCTGCTGACCCAGAACGCAAGGGATTTCAGGAGGATCAGGGAGATAAAGACGGAGCAGCCGTACTAGGATGCTCCAGATTTCCAAAACTTGCCATACCTATATTTGGAGATCGGGGCGCTTTACAAAAAAGTGGGCCCGAGGAGGATCGAACTCCTGATCTCCACGTTGTCAACGTGGCGTCTTGACCATTCGACTACGGGCCCTTTTTGCCCCCGAGGATTATCTGCATTCCATCTTTTGCAACAACAGTATTCTTAAATATGCGCCTGGCCTCGTCCTGGAGCACATCCGCATTCCTATATCTTGCGCTCATGTGGAACAGGACAAGCTCCTTCACGCGCGCTTTCTTGGCAATCTGCGCGGCTTCTGCGGCAGTTGAATGCATGCGTTCCGCGGCGAGCCTCTTGAGCTGCTCCCCGAATGAGGCCTCGTGTATGAGCAGATCCGCATCCTTCGACTCCGCAACTGTGCTTGCAACGGGCCTGGTGTCCGTCGAATAGACTATCTTCAACCCCTTCACCTTATGCGCAACCTCGTCCAGCCTTACGGTCTTCCTGCCTACCCTTATCTGTTTGTTCTTCAGGAGCGTTGAAAACATGGTCCCATTTATCCCGTAACGCCTGCACTTCTCCGTGTCGAAACGCATCCTGTCATCCTCTGCCAGAGAATAGCCGTAGGTCTTTACAGTATGCTTCAGGGTAAACGCGCGCACAACGAACCCTTTCCCTTTGTAGACTATCCCAGCCGATACGCCGTTTATTATTACAGGATAGTTTATCAGCGCATTGTCGAACAGCATCAGCGCGGCTACCCCCTTCTCGCTGCCCTTGGGAACGAATATATTGAGGGGCTCTGTCCTGTGGTTCAGGGCAAGGGTCCTCACAAGCCCGGCAACCCCGATCACGTGGTCCCCATGCATATGCGTTATGAATATCGATTTTATCCTTGATATGTTTATCCCGTAATTCAGCATCTGCCTCTGCGCCCCTTCCCCGCAGTCGAATAGCAGGGTATCGCCTTCGTATGTCACTGCTACGCTGGGCAGCCCGCGGTCTTTCGTTGGAGCCGACCCTGAAGTCCCGAGGAAAGTCACCTTTATCATAAAACCATCATATATCGATCGTCACCGTTTTCTCCTTCAGGTCCACATCTATAATCTTTATTTCAGGGAAAAGCTTCTGGAGCTCTTCCTTCGTCATCCTTTTGTTCTCCTTAAGCGATTGCACAATGCTGTTTATTACGCTTATGTTCTTGAATATCTCCTCGCCCTTCGCCCTTGCCTCTGCGACCTCCCCATCCATCTTTGCCAGCACATCCTTCTGCCTCTCTATGCTCACGCGTATTCCCTCGATCTTCTTTGCTGTTTCATCATCTTCAGCCTGCTCTTCTGCAGGGCCTTCATGGTAGTACGCATCGAGCGCTTTGCTCAGTGTCTCGGCGCGCTGCTTCTCAAGCCCGTTATATTTGCCAATGCTGCAAACCGAATAGTCAAATGGTTTCCCGTCCTTCATATAGATTGTTAACTCGGAACCTGCAGACTCTGCGCACCTGAGAACCTCTTCTGCCAGCCTTTCCATGCTTTTCCTGTCTACGCTTTTTACCTTTGCCCTTGGATCAAGGCCGGCTGATAGCACCGCGTTTTCTATGTAATTGGCGCCGATGTTTACCATACCTGCAATGGACTTAACCAGGCCGTCATCCGCATTTTCCTTGCCTTCAAGGAGCCCCAGCACCTTCTCTTTGCTTATTTCGGAAGCGCTTATTCCGCGGCTTTCCGGAGGCACGTACTCTTTGCCTGTTCTTATCTCCCTGTATTTGAATTCCCTGCTCCTGTAAGCTATGCTTATCTTGCCCGCCCCGTCTATTACCAGGAGGTTTCCCTTGGCGAAAAGCTCGAATACCATGCCGCCCTGCTCGCCGCCCTTTGAGAATGCTATCTTTACAATCCTGTCCCCGTTAACCTGGGTTACCTCGTCGATCCTCGCCCCCGCTATCCTCCTCCTTACCGCTATGTAGAAATTCGATTTCTGCTCCCCCTTCTCAATATAGTCGGTAACATTGAGCGTGTACGGAAGCAGGCAGAATATGTCCACCTTTTCCCCGCTCTTGCTGAGCCTGAGCCTGAACCTATTCTCCCCTGCCTCGTAGAAGTTGTCTATATAGAAACCTTTCAGTCTCTGGAGTTCCTTTACTAATACATATACCTCTATGGCAGAAATACCCCTCATAAACGTCTACTCTTTGGGTCAGGAGCGCTTTATCTTCTTTGCACCCTCCTCCTTTGCCACCTTTGTGAACAGTCTGGCAGCCTTGGCCGCATCTTCCGAGTCCTCAAAAGCGGTACCAACCTGTATTATGTCAGCGCCTCCGGAGAACGCCGAATGCGCGTCCTTTGCATTCGCTATCCCTCCTGCAGCGACAAGCGGC
>JAJYZH010000003.1 GCA_021800135.1 Microcaldota archaeon | reverse complement strand
TCCTACCACTTCAATTCCTTTTGTTAGGTACAACAGGAGCAGACCCGCACCGTTTTTACTGTAGTCCAGCATTGCAGAGCATAATCTTAGCCTAGATTCTTCGTTTGGTAAAAATATGTATTGTTTTGCCCTGCCATTGCGTATCCCCCTCGCTATCCTCCTCCCCTGCTCGCCATTGTACAATATGGCGTTACTGGAAGCTCCTGTGGTTATGGAAGTCGGACAGCCATTTATTGCAGATTCATACCAGCATCTCGAAATGAAACTTTCCGGATTTTTTAGGCTGCCTATTATACCATTGGCTTTACTGACGAACATATCCCCGCATGATACGCGCCTTACTAAATACCCTATTTCTTCATCCACGCCTAAGCTTTTATTTTTGTAGAGCCCACCCACGATAGTAGACTTAAGCTCCTGTGTGCTAACCGCAATACCCTTCAAGGCAAAAATCCTATCATTCGAGATAGTTGCCAAGTTCATAATAGAATCAAAGCGTTCCTTGGTCAAAAAAGCGCTGCTCGGTACAGAATCAACGTATTCTACTACAATGCGTTTTGCCATGCTGCCTGTGTTCTTCAACAGCATAAGCACAATTATGCCAAGTGGGATGTAGAACAACGGCGCGAGAGGATACAGGGGACTGGAAGACATATACGCTATTGCCGCGATATCCAAAAGTGTAAAAGTCAATAGAAGTGCTACATTGATATGATTATGGTTAATGCCCATCTAGTCGCCTTTTAACGTCTGTTTCTCCCGTAACTAAACCCAACAATATCCTTACCTCCTTGCTATGGCCGGGTACACTATTATCCGCCCAGTCTAAAACATCCCTTAGCCCCTTCTCGTACGCCCCTTTCCTCTGTCCGAGCAAGGCATTTTCATAACGTAGCCTTACAAGTTCGTGCGAAAGGTTAAGATTTATTCCGGCAAGCGTGTTTACCCTCTCAACCAGGGCCTCACGCCGGGCCGCATCATAAGAATCATATTTGACTCTGGATAAGCCCTCGACCAGATAGCCATAAATCGATTTGAGGGTTATATCATAGAAGTCGTCAACGTACGCCAGCATAGAAATGAATTTTGCCAACTCTACCGCATGACCGCGGTCATCCCGGTCCCCTACATTGTAGAAATAGGCCACACTGTCTTTTCCAAACACCATTTTCCCATGGTTTTGGGGTTTTCCCTCCTCGATTTCAAGAACTGCATAGGTAAGCCTCGTACCACGCGAACGCTCCTTAAGTGCCGGAAGTTCGTTCAACGATGCCTCTAAGAGCCCTAGGCTTGATCTGATCCTAGCCGAAGCTACAAAGGACCCCGCAAACGCAGAATCTTTCCAGTATCTATTCTGTTTCAAGCCTGACATCTTTGGAATTCTCATAAGCTTCTACCGTTTCAATGTCTGGGATATTAAGCATCCTAATGTAAGCGATTATAGTGGGCCTATCTAATCCCGCCCCAATCATCTCGCGTATGAGGCCAACCAAGTCGGTTCTGCTACCTCCCCTTTCAATCATATTCCTTATCCTATTCTTGGTTCTGTTATCCAGTCCAAGCCTGTTTCCTACCTCATCCAGCATGTTTGCAGAAATCTTGTACTCCATCTCATCACCGGTGTCTACTTTATACAAATCAGTTGAAAACCCATCTATTTTGTCCAAAAAGAAAGATTGTGGGTGCCCCGCATCCCTGTATGTTATATGGGCGAGACAGCTGCCAACAGGCAGCTCGCCAATAGAAACTGCTTCCCCCTGCTCCAGAACACCGTTATCCACCAACCACCTCAAATCTCCGTCCCCCTGCAGCCTAAACATGAAAAGACAAGCAGAATTTGAGATCACTCCTTTACTGATGTCACTCACAGACTGCGTAGCCGTAACAATAGAAAGGCCATACTTTCTGCCTTCCCTGTAGAGCTGCTGGACTATGCTTTGGTTATCTAGTGCCCTCCACGCTTCATCCAGGATAACTACGAGCCTCATACTCCCAACTATGCCTCTTCCATGCATGTGCTCTATGAGCATGTGCATCACGAGGTACACGAGAGATTTGCGCTGCTGATCATCGCGCAGTGCACACAAATTTAAGCTGCTGATCCCTTGCAATAATTGAAGGAAACGAACCTCTTTTCCAGAGTACGAACATATTACCCCTGCATCTCTGTGCCCTTCCTCTGCCTCGGTATTCCCAGCGAATGTATTGCTAGCAACATATTCGTTACCACCAATAAACTCCATAACCCCGCTATACTCCCCGTTCCAATCTATAACAAGTATATTTGGAGAGTCATACACAGCCAAGCGCACAATCAGATTTTTCAACATATAACTTTTTCCTGAACCGCTCATCCCGGCAATAGCAATATGTGGGTTTACTGTTTTGGTAAGGTCAAGCAAAAAGGGTATCCTATAAACCGAAGTCCTGCCAAGATAAATGCCTCCATAATGCGCGTATACGGGTTCTGACATTCCAAATACGCACATCTTCTCGGTCGCAGATCTTGAATTTGACATCAATCTAAAACTCATCAATCACACCGCTTGTAACCATCGAATCTACCTGTAGCATCTTAAGCAGAACATCACCACTTGCAACGCTCGAAACCGAACCAAGCGTTCCGTCAAACGCTCCGAGCAGCGCCTTGATGTGGGCTTTTGCCTCCTCCTCGGCCGTATACCTTCTCTCGTCTTCCGCACTTGCCATAATATAATATAAAACCCTCAGGGGTGCATAGCCACCATTAATGCTTTTTATGTCATGCTCAATCTGTTCTATGGCCCTCTTGATCAAAGCCGCCTTTGCCAGGCCTTTTCCTTTGCTTGCATCATCTAGTCTTGAGAGCTCCAATTCTCTCATGTTGCGTTTGGTCTGCAGCGCCTCTACGAGTCTCTTCGAATCCATCTTCTCCACAACCATAGAGAACTTGAAAGGGTATGAAAAACGCGATATTAACCTCTCTACTTTCTCCTTGTCAAGCGAACCAGACTCTGCCGAGACTACACCACCGGAAGTCGCGATGTATCTCTGCCCGATTTTACGTATGGCAGCGCTTCTGTCGCCATTAATCTCATAGCTATCAATTACCTGTATGAAATTCGTGTGTTTGAAAATGAACGAGTCAATGAAATCCTTAAAGTAGCGCAGCAGAAACACGGCAAAGCATAATGCAATAGACAACATCACCATGTACAGGTTCTCCAGGAGCGCCCCAATGATCGTATCAACAGATAGCACAGCAATAGAGCCATATAGGATATACTCATACCTCATACATATACCTAAAAGATGTCGAATTTCCCAAACGAAATCTCACTGCCCAGTGCCCTGGCAAGCTCCCTTGTAGATATCACAGTAAGTATCACGCTGAAAGTAGGCAGGAAGAAAACCTCTACAATCAACAATGCGATATAATCTATAAGCTTCCCGATCAGTGCCTCCAGTTCAGATATCATTCCGCGCGCAGCGCCTTCGATAGTACCAAGTATCCCGTATCCAGTGCTGTTCGAGTCAAGAGTGCCTCCAAGAAGAGTGCCGTTAACCCCCGTTGTGCTGTTTATTGCGCTTCCTATATACGACGCCGTAACACTACCGGTGTATTGTCCGGTAAGCTGTGCATCAAGCAAATACGTGAGAGGATAAACAACAAAAAGTCCTATGGCGACTGCGATAAGTGCACCACCGAGCCTCCTAGTGAAGTAAAAGGTCCTGAGAACCATTCCTACTGGCAGTAATATTGGTATTGCAGTCAAACCTATAAATTTAAGTAGGACAGCCTGCACCTCTATGCCCAGTATGGCAAACGTGATTGCACTTATCATATATCCCAGCTGCGATAATACTGGGCTGAAGAGTTTGGCAAACGAAAAGCCGACTATACCTATGCTAAAATTTAGCGAGCCTACCACCCCTATTGCCGTGTAGAGAAGTGCGAGGGGGGTCAGTATGGTGATAGACGAATCCAGCAAGGTTGCATGCTGCACGCCACCAACACTTACCGGATTTATCCCTACAAGGTAATTGTATGCAAAGCAGATTGCAGAATTACCCGATAGTATACCAGTACAAGAACTTGGATAGAAACCCGACGAAATGCCGCTTATAAGCGAGGTGATTATGCCGTTGGGTCCAAAAGCTAATAATAGGGACCCGACTATTACGCCATTTATTATCGATTGGATTAGTTCTGCCTTGCCAAGTTCCTTCAATTTCTTATCATCAGTGGCATAGCCGAGGCCCAGCATTATTCCTGAAGCAGCCAGCATTATCGCTATAAGCGCAACAGCTATGTAATATCCGAAGAAGTAGGGCAATATTCCCACCATCTGCTATACCACGGTATTTGTACTGTTGGTAACATTGCCTAGCAAGTGCGTAGATGCTACGGCAAGCGATGTCGAAGCAACACTAAGGACGCCCACTACAACCGCGCCTATTATTATGTTTACCGCAGTAGTATGAAAATTTGCCTTTTTATCTGGAGGCAGCATCTGGCCAATAGCATAGAATATGCCCGCCACAACAAATAGCACTGCGCTGAGGGCCGGCCCTACCTGTGTCAATACTACTTTTATGTAATCTAGCTGTGAAAGTAGCGGGGTGCTACCAGCACCGTAGGAGAGTCTCATAAAAATGGTCAACAACGTCAATGGGACAAGCAAGTGACCTACCCTGCCCTTTACGCCCATAACCAACCTCCCTCTACCACTGATTAAAGCCGCGATAGTTGAATGCAGTCGCATAATATCACTATACTACTCCATATATGTTTACTCAAGTAAATATTTAAATACTTATGTATAGAATAGTATCAGACGTCCAAATTAGAAAGGTTCTAACTTCTATGTCTGGTTCAAATTCGGTGTGTAGTGCCTGGTAAAGCGGATCTTAAACTTCGAGCATATGAGGGGCCATATCGTTTCCAAGGCTGATGAATCGGCTTGTACCATAATAACATTCAGGGTTTTCTGCGCCATTTCTCGGATTTCCCGCAGACGATGCGCATAGCAAGCAATTTATTCAGGGCTCGTGCAGGACTTTATCGCAATACAACTTACAAAATTATACTACAATCTAACAGCCGCCCAGCACGATTTAAAAAACCTTTTTATTGAAAGTATTACGAGACGACCGCAGTGGGGGTTGGTGACCATGGCAAATTTTGTTATAAAAAGGAATGGGGAGAAGAGGGAATTCGAGAAGGAAAAGATAACGCATGCGCTTTTCGGGGCTTTCTCAGATGTCTATCCGAACAGGGACGATGCAGAAAATCTGGCTTCGGCAAACGAACTCGGTGCAATTGTTGAAAAGAAGATAGACGATACAAAAAAAGAGGAGATAAGCGTCGAGGAGATTCAGGACATAGTCGAGGGCATCCTGATGGAGAAAGATAAGGCTGTGGCCAAGTCCTACATCCTGTTCAGGAGCAAGCGTGCAGACCTGAGACGGGCCAAATCAAGCCTCGGCATAGCTGAAGACGATCTTAAATTGCCAATAAATTCCATAACAGTGTTGGCGGCGAGATACCTAGTCAGGGACGCTAACGGCAAGATAGTCGAAACGCCCAAGCAACTCTTCACAAGGGTCTCGCACGCGCTTGCCGAGACGGAGAGGCAATACGGCAAGAAGGACGATGAGATAAAGGAGATAGAGAAGCAGTTCTATGACGCTATGACCTCATTCAAGTTTATGCCGAATTCTCCAACGCTTATGAATGCCGGCACGCCTCTGGGACAGCTTAGCGCATGTTTCGTGCTTCCAGTAGGGGATTCCCTAACCGAGATATTCGATTCGGTTAAATACGCTGCGCTCATACACCAGTCTGGCGGCGGCACGGGATTTGCATTCTCAAGGTTAAGGCCTGCCAATGACATGGTAAAAAGCACCGGGGGAGTTGCCTCTGGTCCTATATCATTCATGAAAGTCTTTGATGCGGCGACTGAACAGATAAAGCAAGGGGGTAAGAGGCGCGGAGCAAACATGGGAATACTGCGCGTGGACCACCCAGACATACTCGACTTTATAGTGCTAAAGGAGAGAGAAGGTGTAATGAAGAACTTCAACATTTCTGTGGGGGTAACAGATACGTTCATGAAGGCAGTGCGAGACAACACCGATTACCCGCTCATAAATCCTAGGAACGGCAAGCCGGTCAGGTATTTGAACGCAAGGGCAGTATGGAACTTGATTGTTACGATGGCGTGGAAGACGGGCGATCCGGGTCTGGTATTCTTGGACAGGATGAATTCCACATTCTCTAATCCCGTGCCTTCATACGGTCCAATAGAATCTACCAACCCGTGCGTGACAGGCGATACACTCGTGAGCACCGCAGAAGGTTTGTATAGGGCAGACGAGCTTGCGGCCTTGGGCACACCAAACACCATAATAGTTGACAGCAGATTTGAATCAGGAACATTAAAACTGTCCTCTCCAATGGTGATGACTGGAATAAAACCCGTAGTGATGCTGAAGACCAAGGAAGGCTTTTCAATAAAACTCACAAAAGACCACAAGGTTTACAGCGACAAGCATGGTTGGATAGAAGCAGCATCGCTGGAATCTGGGGAAAGAATAAGAATCGCAAGTAACGGGGGCGCATTCGGAAAAAAAGGTTCTCTAGAAGAGGGCAGGATTCTGGGATGGCTTGTCGGAGACGGACACATAAATCATGGACCTGGCAATGACAGGGCTGTACTCTCCTTCTATGGTGAGGACATGCTCCTTTCTGAGGAGTTTGATGGCTATGTAAATGACGTAATCAGACCGTCAGAATCGAGTAACAGAAAAAACGCGGTTGGGGTTGTTACGATTGAAAAACGTAGACTTAATACTATAGCTTCAGCGCGGCTAAAAGAATTTGCAGTAGCATGGGGTTATGGCGGAGAAAAGCTTCTGGTCTCTGACAAGATATTCGGCGGATCTGAAGAGCTGCAGAAAGGTTTCATCCAGGCACTGTTCGAAGCCGATGGAACAGTCTCCGTACTAGAAAAATCGAGGCGCGCAATCCGCCTTACTTCAATAAGTGAACAATTGCTAGAAGGGGTTCAGTTGCTTCTCCTTAACTTTGGAATTTTCAGTAAGATTTACAGGAACAGGAAAAAAGCGGGTACTAAATTACTGCCTGGACCAGACAGGGCTCCAAAGGAATACAATGTAAAAGCACTGCACGAACTCTCTATAGAAGGAGAGAATATCCTCAAATTTGCCAAGAGTATAAGTTTTCTATCCGAGCGTAAGAATAGCAAGGTTGCAGAAGCAATTAGCAGTTATACACACGGACCTTACAAGGAGAACTTTTTGGTAACGGTAGAATCTGTTGTGGAACTGGAAAGAGAAAAAGTTTATGATCTGACTGAACCTATTACACACTCATTTGTGGCGAATGGTATTGTAGTTCACAATTGCGGAGAACAGCCGCTGTATCCATTCGATTCGTGCAACCTAGGTTCGATAAATCTTGCCAATATGGTCAAGAGAATAGACCACCACTTTGACGTCGACTGGGACGAGCTGAAGCGCATTGTATATCTTGGGGTAAGATTTCTGGACAACGTAATAGACGCCAATCACTATCCACTGAAGCAGATAGAAGAAGTATCAAAGGCAATAAGGCGAATAGGTCTCGGAATAATGGGCTGGGCTGACATGCTCATAAAACTAAATATAAGATATGACAGCAACGAAGCGCTGCTTCTTGCAGAGGAAATCATGTCGTTCATCGCAAAGAACGGAAGGGAAGCAAGTCAGGCGCTTGCCGCAGAAAAAGGGGAATTCCCTGAATTCAAGAACAGCATATGGTACAAGCTCGGATATAAACCGCTCAGGAACTCGACCGTCACCACAATCGCGCCAACAGGTACTATCAGCATAATCTCCGGGGGAACATCGCAAGGAATAGAACCAATATTCTCTGTAGTCTACATGCGCAACGTGCAGGAAAGCCTAGGATCGAACCTGATAGAGATAAACAACGAATTTGAAAGGTTCGCGCTCGAACAGAATTTCTATTCCGACGAGCTCATGAGCAAGCTTGCCGGAATGACCTCTATACAGGAAGTAGAGGAGATTCCGGATAGCGTAAGGCGGCTTTTTGTAACGGCATTCGACGTCTCTCCGGAATGGCATGTTAAGATGCAGGCGGCTTTCCAGAAGTATGTCGACAATGCGGTTTCGAAGACGATAAACCTGCCGAGCACGGCCACGCCGCAGGATGTAGAAGGTGCATACCTAATGGCCTACAACCTTGGCTGCAAGGGCATAACTATCTACAGGGACCAGAGCAAGAGCGTACAGGTACTGCAGCCTGTATCCAGGCAGCAGGCAGTAAGCAACCTGGAGAGCATGAAGCAGAAGCATATAGAAAAGAAAGAAAAAGAAGTAATGACGATAGGGGAGATAAAGGCAGGTGCCGGCAGCTATATAATAATACCCGAAAAGGAAGTGAAGTGCCCCGATTGTGGTACCATAATGATATCCGGGGGCGGATGCTTCACATGCCCCAAGTGCGGATACAGCGTCTGCGGTGACTGAAACAGGAGTCGCAGAAGTTTATTACGTCGGCGTGTAGCCGCTGTACCAGTCGCTGGTGTATGTTACATTGTTCGACATTCCGTTATTTCCATTTCCACTGTAGTCATTAGCATTTCCGTTCAGCGGCCACCAGCCGACAAGATTTTGCAGATTTATAGGTGCACCGCCTATGCCTTCTTGGTAGAGGGTATTGATTTCTAGGTTTGATAGTGAGGTATTATAAAGTTGAACATTTGCCAGATAACCCATAAAGACAGCACCATCACATTGTGCAAACTGTGTCCCTATAACTATATTACGAGTATTTGTATATGTATAGCCATTACTTACTGTCGTACTATTTCCATCAAGCTGAAAAGAGTAGTTTGGTGGATTTACTGATACTGCCACAAAATGCCATGTGTCTAGTTTTATAACTGGCAGGCTACTCTCCCAAGTATCTGCAGATGTGCAACGGTGTAGTCCAAGTTCACAGCTTGCTGTCCCTATACCACAGCGGAATAGCTCAAATGCCTGGTAGCTCTGGAATCCGAAGAAAGGCATATCTGGGGATACTGTAGTAAATGGCATTATCCATGCGGTAACTGTAAAAATAGAATTGGTCCCAGCAATACTGGGTGCATTTGCAGTTATGAATGTGTTACTAGAATATGCAGAGTTTGCACCATTTCCATTGAACTGCGCCACATATTGTGGTAGCTCTCCGTTGCACACACCCTCTATGTTTATGAAAGAGGTCGTGCCTGGACCGTTCGGCCTGAAGACCTGGCATGCGCCGGGCGGCGCCTTTGCTGCGAATGTGTAGGGGTTGAATACACCCAGGCTGAACAGCGCGCCCAAGACAACTGCGATAATCAGGATTGCCCACCCGTAGGTCATCAGGTATTCCATAGCGCTTTGCGCTCTGTGGTAATTTTCTATCCCAGAAACTTTATACCTCAAAGAAAAGTAGAAAAATTTTGTACCCTTCTGTTTTATTTCGTTATCAGTAGAAGGAGCTATGCATTTTCGCGCTGCGTTTATTGTGTGTGTATGTGTTTGTTTGTTTGTTTGTTTTCACTACTTTACTCTTGCAATTCTTCTCTACCTCATTACAGTTCATCACATATTCCCGCATCCCATCAATACATATAATGCAAGAATACTAAATACTTTTACTGTTTCCGCTTCGCGCCTCGAAATCGCTACTTTGTCAGCACCCTGCAGCCGTCCTTCTCTACAATCACTTCATGTTCCATCTGCGAGACGATTCCCTTCCCGGATTCTACCAGTGCCGGATACACCTCTACGGCCCCGATCCTAAGTAGTTCGCGCACGGCGCTGTAAAGCGAGAAACCAGAGGGGAAGAGCTTCGACATCCACCTCACCGCGAACGGGTTGCTGCTATATTTCTCAACTATCTCCTTGAACATCTTTCTTGCGTCCGTATTTCTCGTAGCCGCATCCCCCGCATGTCCGTATATCTCATATACATCGCTGTTCACTACGTATCCTTTGCCGTTCGTTGCGAACGGTTCCAGCGCCACTATATCGCCTTCCTCCAAAACCTCATCGTCCCCATTGTCATAGTTAGGTATGAACGGCTCGGAATGCAGGTCGTTCAGCCTTACCCCATGGCCTCCCAGATTCTTTATTGGTACATAGCCCTTGCTCCTTATAACATCATCTACAACCTTCCCTATGTCTCCAAGTCTGACTCCCGCCTTTATCATACTTATGGCGTTCTGAAGCGCCTCTTCAGATGCCTCCACGAGCTTGCCGTTCTCTCCTGAAAGGTCTATCGTTATGGCGCAGTCTCCCAGTATCCCGTTCTTCTCCGCTCCCAAGTCGACCTTGACTATATCCTTCTCCCCAAAAACCTTCTTGTCATCTGCAGACGGAGTATAATGAGCCGCGTATTCGTTTATGGACAGGTTTACAGGGAACGCGATTCCAAAGCCCTGCCCCTTCGCAAAATCTTCTATCGCATTCGCTACATCAAGAAGCCTTGCTCCTGGCTTGACCATCGTTTTTGCCAGTTCAAGCATCCTGTGGGAAACGTTTCCGACTTCCTCGGCAGCCTTTATCTTATCTTCATCGCTTATTTTGTTCTCCCCTTCCATTATATTCGCCTCATAGCTTTTTCTGTTTGCCTTCATTCTTGAGCTCGCTCTCGTCGAAATTGAGCTCCTTAAGTATGCGCATCGTAGCAGGCAGGATCTGGTGGTTTATGTAGTAATCAGGATCATAGTCCTTCGCTATCCCGTAAAGCTGCGCCTTGTCTGATATGCTATTGCCGCTGCTCGTCACTACATACCCTATTACAGAATGCTCCAGCTCCTCCCTCTTCCTTGCCCCGCTTTCCACGGCCTTTCTCGCCGCCGCTATCTCCGGAGACTTCTGGTCGTAGCTGTATATACCCTTCCTGAGTTGCGTCCTTATCACGAGTTCGTCGAGCGGTATTTTTCCTTCCTTCAGGTTCCTTACTACTTCCTTTACTATGCCTGCCGCTTTCTCCGCGCTTCCCTCCTTAAGTATCACTTCAAGCACACGCCTTTGCGTTTCCTGTGCGATTCTTGACCAGTCCCTTCTCACAAGCTCGAATCCCCTTATCTTTATCCTTCCGGAATCAGAGATCAGGGCATACTTCTTCTTCGCTCCAACAATCGCGTTCTCGACCTTCCTGCCTACGAACAGGCCCCTGCTGTAAAAGTCCTCGAGCTCCATCTCCATCCCTTTCGGAAGGTCTGCGTTGAGCTCCTTTATGAATCTGAGCGCATCCTCCCTTGTCTTGTCACCCAGCAGCAGCAATATCGAATCGGTATCCCCGTAAAGCACCCTGAAACCGTTTTTCTCCGCCTTGTCTATCGAGTCCTTTATGTACTGCCTGCCATATGCAGTAACGCTTGCTGCGCATTCCCTGGAATACCATCTTGCCCTCGCATATCCAAGATATCCGTAGAACGCGTTGGCGACTATCTTCAGCGCCTGTGACCTTGATCCAAGGACTATATTGTCAGGGTCCTTCTTGTAGAGCTTCTTCACTTCTGCCCTCTGTTCAGTCATCATCTTTAGTATAGTGGGGGCTATGTACTTCCCATCCTTCCTGAATCTCGTTCCGGTTGGGGACTCGAAGTAGTCCTTGCAATCGGAGCATATCGCCGACACATCTATGTTATGAGATATTATTATTGATGGATACAACCCCCTGAAGTCGAACATGACCAGGTCATCGTATATCCCGGGCTGCGGGGTCTTGACGAATGCGCCCTCTATCGGATTGCTTGCCCTGCTCGCAATCTGTCCTTCGCCTGGTTTGTTAGGGATGAGCTCCCCAAACTCGTATGCATACCTCATCAGCATAAATTCCACAATCTGGCTGGTTGTTGAGACTGCAACATCGCTTGCCACATCCCCGCTGACAGAAGAAAGTTCGAATATGATCGGGGTAAAGGTGTCATACACAAGCCTCAGGGCTTCGGAGTCGTTGAGGTTGTAGTAGATGAGCTCCCTAAGCTTATCCCCTCCGTCATCCCACATCTGCCATATGTTCGGCTTGTCGACCATGACCTTGTGCTCAGTGCTTATAGCTTCGTAAACGTCCTTGAGCTTGAAGCTGCTCAGCCGAAGTATGTTGGCGGAGGCGCCTACTACGGAGATGAACTTGACTACGTTGAACATGTCAATGTGCACCCTGCCGGCGAGCTTCACCCTATCAATCATCCCATGCTTCTCAAGCCTTGTCTCCCCCCTGAATCTGCCCAAATCTATATCCAGCTTTATCGCAGCTGCCCTGTCAAGTATATACTTTACGTCGAAATTCGTTGACGCGTATCCCGACAGCACATCTATGTCAAGGTCATTCAATTTCTTGGCAAACCTTAGCAGCATATCCTTCTCGTCATGGGCTACCTCTGCAGCTTCAGCCCCGACGTCCTTGTACGTTATAACGCCGTTGCCTTTCTCGCCTCCTCCCTTTGTGTAGGAATAGCTTATCATCAGTATCGGATCCTTCTCCGGCCTTGACACACCTGCCTTGTTGTATGTCTCTATGTCGAAGCACATCGAGTTCAGCCTCGTCCAGCCGCGCTCCCTGTCTGCGTTTCCGGAAAGCTTCATGCTTGCAAGTATGATATGCCCGTCTCCATCGGTCTCTGCTTCCAGCAAGTAATCCGCGAATGGCACTATCTGCCTGTCGATTATGTACCTTCTTGCGAAAGGTATGTCATTTTCGTATACCGTGCCCTTGCCTTGCAGTGCACCGCTCAGCCTAGGTACGAAAAGCGGATTTGTAACATAAACCCTATACACCTCAACCTCCTTCCCTGCAAGTTTGATCTTGCCCCTCTCAACGCTTTTTGCCCTGATTGTCCTGCCGTTGTCCGTTACATATGCATCGTTTATGTTTGCCTCTGTTATCCCTGGATTAGGTACAAGGCAGAAATATGGGAAGAAGTCGGCATCCAGCACCTCATAGGCTTTTCCATCCAGGCTCTTGAAGGCCAGCCTTATGTATGTGCGTTCGCCTATCGGCAGGTAGTCGACATCGAATATCATCCCTTCAAGCATCAGCCTGCTGCCTTTATCCTCCATATCCTAGACCTGCCCAACATTGCCCTAATACTAAACATCCTTGAGCTATAGCTATACTGAACGTGAAACCTTTGTGACATCCTCCCACGACTGAAGTCGTGGGTTTCCAGGGCGGCTATGATTGGTCGTCATGAAGCCACCCGTATAGTTCCTGCTTCTTCGACAACCGCCTTCCTTGCGGAAGGTCTTACGTCGTCTCCACAGGCTTGACTTCCCGAATGTCCTTCGGTAGCTCGTTTGAATATGTTTATACTTGCATTTATGTCCCTGTCCTCTTTCATTCCGCATTTCTCGCAAAAGAAAGTCCTTTGCGACAGGGATATTTCCTGCACATTCCCACATCGGCTGCATGTCATAGACGTATATTGGGGTTTCACCGCAACTGCCACGCAACCAGCACTTTCAGCCTTGTATTGCAACAACTGCGTAAAATTGCCCCAAGAGGATTCTTCAATAGACCTCGCAAGTTTATGGTTCTTCACCATGTTGGCTATCTCCAAATCCTCGTATGCAATCAATGAGTATGAATTGACCAATTCGTGTGAGAGTTTATGCAGGAAATCCTGCCTTATATTTGCGGTATATTCCGAATATCTTGCCAACCTTACTACTGCCTTCTTCCTGTTATGAGAACCTTTCTTTTTCCTTGATACTCCCTGATGCAGAATCTTTAGATGTTTCCTTTGGTGTTTCGTTACCTTTACATTCTGTTTTATCCTGTTGTCAGATATTGCCGCATATTGGTTTAGCCCCAAATCTATGCCTGCTTGTGGTTTTCCGTTTGATACGAAAGGTTTGTCTTCCTTTTCAACTGCAAATGTGATATACCATTCCTGCGACTTTGTTTTCTTTATCGTGCAGGTCTTTACCCTTCCCTCTATTTCCCTGTGATTGACGAAATTTATCCTGCCTATCTTTGAGAGTGATACTCTTCTCTTTTCTGCCTTAAATCCTAACTGCGGATATGTCAAGGACGATACAAACTTCTTGAAGCGAGGAAATCCGACCTTCACTTTCTTGCCTTGTTTCTTTTCCTTGCATCGCCTAAAGAAATGCCTGTATGCGTCCGACACCCTCTTTGAAACATTTTGCAAGACTTGTGAATGCAGTTCTGCAAACTCTGGTCTTTCTTTCTTAATTTGCGTAAGCCATACGTTCATTCTGTATTCCGTAAGCGTCTTTCCTGTTTCCTTGTGGTATGCCCTTGATTTTTCAAGAAGAAGGTTGTAGAGTTCCTTCGCAAGGAACATCTGCCTGTCTAACCTTGCCTTCTGTTCCTTTGAAGGATATGACCTGAATCTGTATGCAGTTTTCATGACGGCCATATTTATTACCATGTCAAAGCCTATACGTGTTGCGGTGGCTTATATCCCACCCCTGAAGGGAGTGGGTTTTACGCCACATTTGATAACCCTGCCTGGCTTATAAGGGCAAGGCAGGAAAACAAGAGAAGCGGAATGGAAGCCGGGAATTACTTGCTCGGCTTTGGCGCTTCCTGTATCTTTGTCGTACTTATGACAAGGGGTGGTATCAAGCCAAGCGAATACGCAACGAGCGTACCCGTAGCGCTGCACCTGAAGTTAAGCCCGTTTATTATCTCCTCAGCAAGCTGCACAGGCAGCGCATTGGTTTCGGACCACTTCTTCATTATTGCAGTTATCGAATCCTTTGTCTCCTTCACGTCTATATCTCCGGAAAGCTTAATGTGACCTACGCTCTTTGCGCTCTTTTCTGTACCATCAAGGTAGTCAGCAAGGAACGAGTACTCGATCTTCAGCTTGTCATCCGCAGACGATACTCTCTCAATGTTTATGTTCAGCTTCGGAAACATCTGCTTTACCAAAGATTCCTGCGAATCTATAGCGCCTTCTACTTTCGTTATGGTGAATCCCGTTATCATATTACCACTTGTGCATTAGATATACTAGGCAAAATATTTAATAATTCACAAGGTCCTCCTGATTTCCTCTACGGTCCTGAACACCTTCATCACGCCTGCTTTCCTAAATGTTTCATAGCTGTCAACTCCAGACGCTACGGCGCAAAAATCGACCCCTACCTTCTTGGCGACCTCATAGTCAAGCAGAGTATCTCCTATATACACTGTCCTACTCTTTTTGGCCTTGAGAAGCCGCAGCACCTCTACCAGCCCGAGCGGGCTGGGCTTCACCGCCTTGAACATCCTCGTGCTTACTATAATGTCAAAATAGTCCTCGATGTTGTGGTAGGACACGCCCTTGAGCACTATATAGCTGTCGGCATCAGTAAGCATCGCAACAGCTTTTTTGCCCTTTTTCAGCTGTTTGAGTAGATCAACAGTCCCTTCCTGCAATTTTACCCTAGAGACTAGCATCTTCAGGTCCACAAGCCTTGAAAAGAGCCTGTCGCCTATCTCCTCCTCCCTTAGTCTCCCTTTTATATTCGCCCCTGCAGCCCCAACGGCCTTGACATCGCTTTTCGATGTCCTGCCATATATCCCAAGCACCTTCTTCCCTATATTCTTAAGCTTGAGTATGGTGTCCATGCGGTTCAGCGTGCCATCCCAGTCGAACACAAAAGTGTCGTATCTTTGCATCAATCCTGATTTTACGGGCATGCGATCACTGCTCATTCCCAAACTATCTCTATGCTTGGCTTGTTGGGGAGAGCCCTCGCGGCCCTCGCCGACTTGGACTCGGCCTCCTTCTCCAGCTTCACACCGCTCCCTATCTTCTTTTCCATGAATTCTTTGGAGTCTGCAAATCCGTTCATGAGCGCTTCATCGCTTATAGCGTTGAGCCTAGATAGCGCGTTTATCCTTTTCGCGAACTGCGAAAGGAACTTGGAGAGCCTTTCCTTGTCAATCTTCCCCATTGCCGGATCTCCCATTACTGCGCCAATATCCTTTTTCTCTGCTAGTATATTATAAGCCTCAGCCTTCCATGGCTCAGCGACTATTATCTTTACCTCCTTTACCTTCCTGCCCCTATTGGCATCTATCTTCGAGCTCAGCTCCATGCCCTGCCTCACGTCATAGATTGTGTTCCTTATCACGTTTTCGCTTTCCTCCTCTACGGGGTTTATCATGTCATCGTCAACCTTCGGCCACTGCTCCTTGACTACGAGGGTGCTCTTGCCCAGCATGTGCCACAGTTCCTCGGAGAAGTGCGGCATAATGATAGAGAGCATAAGGACTATCCTTTCGAGGAAGTCGTGCATGACAAGGGCGTTGTTTCCCCCGCGTTCGAGGTACCACTGCAGTTCAGACACAGAATTGTAGTAGATCCCGGTATAGGCGTTCCTCAAACTCATCTCATCAAGAAGCGCCGTAACCTCCCTTATCTTTCTGTTCAGGACAGAGTAGAGCCAGTAATCTATATGTTTCAGCTCGCCGCTCTGCATGCCTCCGAGCGACATTACAGTGTTATATAGGAATTCGTTCCTCGAGTATACCCCGTTCAGGGCTTCCACGCTGAAATTCGTATCAGTGTCGAGGTCCGCCCCAGTAACCTCTATAAATCTGAGCGGGTCCGCACCATACCTCTCTGCTCCCTGAAGGAGGGGGACTATGTTTCCGAAACTCTTACTCATCTTCACTCCCTCAGAATTGACGAACCCGTTGACTACGATCTGCTTTGGCAAGAACCTTTCGGGAAGGAGCGCCGTGTGTATGAACAGGTACATGGTGAGATGATTAGGTATTAGATCAGGTGCGGAATGCCTGTCCGTGTTTGTATACCAGTAGTCTATACTTTCCTTGCACTTCTTTATCGCCTCCTCGCTTATCCCCGTATCTCCGGAAACCTTCCCGATGTCGTTTGTGTAATCAAAGAGGTAGTCGAAGAAAGCGGGCTTTAGCTGTTCAGGCTTAACAGAGTTAGCGAAGAGTATGTAATCGAAGGTGTAGAACGTCATGTACATCGTAGAATCAGAAAGCGATTCTATTATGTGATCCGGATTGAACGGGAATCGCGTGCCCAGCCCCTGCGCCCTCTCGGTGGCGCGCAGGTCTATCCAATCTACGAGCATACCGAAGTCTTCTTTCAGCTTGCCGGGATAGAACTTCATGTTCCCAACAAGCTTCCTGGTTTTCTCCTTCCACGCCTCGTCCCCGTAATTTATAAACCACTGGTTCTCAATGGTCTTTACTATAACCTTCTGCCCGCACCTGCAATATATGGGGCTCTCGTTGCTGAGGGCGTATATGCTGAACGCCTTGCCTTCGCGCAGCATGTCTAACTTTATCTTTTTCCTTGCCTCTGGTTCCCTCGCCCCCTTGTAAGGCCCTTCGATCATTATTCCCCTGTGGGATTCCTCCTTGTACAGCGCCTTGGTTGCGCGTTCCAGCACGTCATCTGGCGCGTTTGGATCGGCGTTGAGCAGTTCCAGGTATCCAAGTGCAGGTATCTCACGGTTTATCTCTTCTCCGGATTTTGCCTCAGAGCCCGGCTTTACTTCTATAACTTTCTTGTAATTCAGCTCAGGCATGCTGTACCTCTCAACCTTGAGCCTTTCCAAAGCGGCGTAGTCAAAAGGGGCATGAGCAGGCACGCTCATCACGACTCCGGTTCCCGTCTCGTCCTTGACGAAGAATCCAGGAAGCACGGGAAGCGCATCGCCAGTTATCGGGTTGAGCGCCCTCTTCTTGAGCAGTTCGTCGCCTATAAGTTCGCTTTCTACGCTGATCTTCTTCTGATACGACAGAGTAGAAGCCGCGTTCTTAGAAAGATAATACCTCTCTCCTTCAATATTCGCTATTACGTATCTCGCCTTCGGGTCAACAAATATGTTGGTAACTCCATAGATCGTTTCAGGTCTCAGTGTGGCGCAGGCGAAATAAATGTCTGAATCAACGTCCTTGAATTTTATTACAGTCTCCTCATCTATCTCAGGTTGCACATCTCCTTTTGTGTCGTGCTGTCCCACGGCGTTGTTCTCGTTAGTGCACCATCCTACCGGATGTGTACCCTGCGACAACAGCCTCTTCTCCTTGAGCTTGAAAAACTGCCACTCGACGAGTTTGCTGAACATGGGCTGTATGGTATCAAACTTCCTTCTCCAGTCGATTCCATAACCGGCCCTGCGCATTCCCCTCTCCATTACCGTGGCGAAATAATCCGCTATGTACAGCGGATCGACCATCTTTGATATGGACTCATCATCCACATCGTACATTTTCAGTTCCTTGATAAGGTCCTCATCCCTGCTGGTTATCCTTTTCGCGATAGCGAGTATAGGGGTTCCCGTCTTGTGAAAGGCCATAGGATATAACACATTGAATCCTTTAGCTCTCATATACCTTGCAAGCAGGTCTGCGGTCGAATAGGTGCGCAGATGACCTATGTGCTGCGGCATGTTTACATATGGCAGCGCAGCGGTCACTAGCAGCGCAGGCCTGTTATCAGGGTCTGCCTCATATACCTTTAAGTCCTCCCATACCTTCTGCCATTTCTTTTCCATCTCGGGGTAATTTATCATCAAACCACTTGAAAGTTGCAGGTTCGGTTACCTCCTGATATGCCGCTGCCTGTATATAATATATAGCCAAGCTAATAAAAATGTTGATAAAGATAGATTAAAAGATGCATTCACGATGGCAAAAGGCCATATGGTAAGGGGCCAACGCTTACATTTGCCTGCAAAGGGCACATATATGGTTAATCAGGGTGGTCTGACACGCCGAATAAAACGATTAGCATGCCGATCGCGGTTGCGGTAGGTCTCGCCGCGATAATAGGCGCCGGCATATTCGTGCTCAGCGGCACCGCCATAGCGCTTGCCGGGCCTTTCTCCCTGTTCGCATTCGTCCTGGTAGGTATAGTCGCAATCATAATCGCGATTGAACTGGGCGTGCTGGGCAATATAATGCCCCACGCAAAGGGCGCGTCGTATTCTTTCGTATACAACGCCTTCGGAAGCGAACTCGGCTTTATCACTGGGATACTCCT
>JAJYZH010000038.1 GCA_021800135.1 Microcaldota archaeon | reverse complement strand
TTGTCATACTGATAGCGGACCTGATATGGCTCTTCGTAGACGCGAAGCTCATGAAGGGCTGAACCCATCAAGGTATTAATTTTTTCTTTTTTATTTTTCTTTACTGGCACTTTTTTTAACCTTCCTTTTACCTGCATATTTCGAACCCGTGAAAAGCGATAATAATATTGTGTGGAAGATAAAATGGTAGGGTGTTGACCGTGACTGAAATAAAAATCTCGCCGGAAAGAACAGCACTGGTAGTTATAGACATGCAGAAAGGCATAGCGTCGATGGGCAGGGATCTGAAACCGTACGGGGCCGACACTGTGATAAAGAACGTGGCGCTGCTGGTATCTGCCTTCAGGAAATCCAATTCAAAGGTCTTTCTGGTGCATGTCACAGGCACGGACGGCAAAGACATGCTGAATCCACTGGTAGACAATGCGCCTAACTGGGGAGGTGAAAGGCCTGCGGACTGGGCCGATTTCATAGATGAGATCAAGCCGACTCCAAACGACATAGTGATAACGAAGCGGCAGTGGGGTGCGTTCTATGGGACAGAACTCGACCTGCAACTCAGGAGGAGACACATAGACACTATAGTTCTATGCGGCATATCTACTAATATCGGGGTAGAGATGACAGCTAGGGAGGCATACCAGCACGGATACAACCTTGTGCTAGTGGAGGATGCGATGAGCTCGCAGTCAAAGGAGGAGCACGACGCCTCTGTAAGATTCATATTCCCAAGGATCGGCCTAGTCAGAAGCACGGGGCAGGTGCTCAAAATGATGCCGGGCTAAGCCTTCCTTATATTCCCGCTAGAGACGAGGTAGTCGCGTAATCTGTCGATCCCATCATCAAGGCCATACTTCGCCTTGAACCCCATTATGTTATAAGCCTTTGTTGTATCCGCACCGGTGCGCTCCACATAATTCTTGAGCGGGTTAATGACATATGTGGCCTTTATATCTGTCCCAAAATGGCTGTTTAGCCTACCTATCATGTCATTTATGGTGAAGCTTTCGCCCCTTCCGACATTGATTATGTTGAAGCCCTTCAACTTCGCGGCGAGCATGAATGCGTCCACCACGTCATCTACATACGTGAAGTCCCTCTTCTGCGTCCCGTCGCCATATACTACAGGGCTCTTGCCATTGCCTATGCTCATCATGAACTGGGTCACCAGGTTTCCAAAAGTGCCTTTCCTTTCGTCATGGGGACCATAAACGGCGAACAGCCTAAGTGCAGTCACATCAAGCCCGCTCATGTCGTTGTACAACTGCGCCAACCTTTCAACAGCTATTCTGGCTTCCGTGTAATAGTCTGTGACTTTTGGTATCATGTCTTCTCTATGCGGCGGCTCATAACCGTTATAAATAGATGAACTGGATGCAAATACCACAGGCACTTTCCTTTCAGTGGCGAAATCGAACAGTCTCACTGCATCCTTTACCACCTCTGCGACTAGGCCGTGGTCCTCCCTGTACATCGGAGTAGATGAATATATGCCGACATGGATTATCAAGTCTGGATCGAAATGCGCATCGGAAATGCTCCCAGACGCCCCTTCAAAAAATTTAACTCCTAAGTCTTTCAATTCTTTTACATTATCCATTGAACCCGTATGCATGTTGTCTATTACCATGACTTCATTGGATTTGCTGGCCTCCTTGGCTATGTTGCTTCCGATGAATCCCGCACCACCAGTCACTATTATTTTCTTGCCTTCCATGAGATCACTGAATAATTACATATGGAAACAAAGAATAAAAATACTTCTAAATCCCCCCTCCATCTGTATCCTCTATCCAGTATATGCTCACCATTATCCAATCGTTGGCGATAAACATATATCGGAGTTATCCTTTCAGGAACCTATCTATGATACCATATGCCTTCTCGCTGTCCTTGATCCTACCATTAATTGACCCCTCTTTTACCGCGCCGGTCAACTGCGAAGAATCAAGAAGCGCCTTTCCAAGTCCCGCCATGTCTGTTTTGCATTTGCTTCCCCAGAGGCATAGGAGCTGCCTTTCATTAAGGAACACAACATAGCTTTCATCATTTTTATCTATGTATTTTCTCAGCACCTTGTAAAACTTGCTTATCTCAATACCCTCTACCTTAAATACCCGTTTTCCATCCTTAAGCATCGCTTCAACAAACGTAGATAGCTCGGCCTCGCTTTCCGCATATCCTTGGAGCCCCTTCTCATACATCTTAGGCAGATTAACCGGTTCGAAATTATGGGCGATACCTGCCCCTATAGCACCGTCTCCTATCCCAAGCAGGTACTCCACAGCATCTTCAGCGGCAAGAAACTCTATCTTCGTATGTGATTCAGGGTAAGATACATTCTTCAGCGTGAACAGCCTTATCTGCGAAGTGTTTCCGACATGCCGGTTCTTGCACATGGAGTAATCGTAGTCACCTATCATGACCAGCCTGAATGTCTCCTTCCCCTCTAACCTCTCTTCCCTCATCCTAAGCTTAGGGTACTTTGCTTTTGCTTCGTCAAGGCTTGAGAAGGATTCCTCGCTGACCTCCCAGCCTTTTGATACCACTGCATTAACCTCCCTTTCTGCCTTCCATAGAAGCTCTGGGCCTATCTTCTCGTTGAAGATTGCGTTGCCCACGGCACCATTCTCAGTATCTACCTTTATCACATGCAGATCGACTCCAAGATTCTGCAGCGCCCTCGCGAATATATGCTCTGCAGTGTGCAATTCTTCTTTTCCCATAATGACCCCGATCTGCGCTGTCCTTTACATCAGTAAACCGACTAATAACGCTTTTCAGCCAAGGCTTTTATTTATTCCTTCCGATGATCAACGCAAGGCGCCTGGCCACATCCTTGGGATGCAGGCCATGGCTCTTTGCTATCCTGTCTATCATCAGGTTCATCGTCTTGCTGCGCCTCTTGTATTCCGAAACGAGGTGCGGGTTTTCCCTTAGAAATTCCATTATCACCTTGTCTATATCCGCATCTCCCATCTTTGCGTACTCCACGCTTACCCCAATGCCTGATTTTATGTCGTTGATGGCCTCCCTCGTCAGTATCTTGTCCGCCTCTATCAGCGAAGCCATCTTTTCTATCACCTCCGAACTAGGGTCTTCCTCGTTGTACTTCTTGAAGCGTTGTATTGCGTGGATTATGCTCCTCATCTTGTACTTCCCCCTAAACCTCTTTATGAGCTCAAGGGTATGCCTGTCCAGCATGGTCATCTCCCTTATGGTCCTCGGGCTTATGTCAGATCCCTTTGCCAGCCCCTCCGCTACCCTGTCTATATAGACGGGCTCTTCGCACTTCATGCCCGATATGTCAAAAACGGTGAGGTCAGGTTCGTATATATACCCATACTCCTCATCGGTTTCCTTTTCCCTCAGAGATTCAGTGACCTTCCTTTTCTCGTTGTAACCTCTTGTCTCCCTTGCAATGCTGCCTCCTGCCTTTACTATGGAGTTCTGCCTCTCCACCTCGAACCGCAATGCCTCTACCAAGCTCTTTATACCTGTGACATTCTTCACCTCTACCCTGACTTCGGCTACAGAGATGTTGAGGTCCGCTTTTATCTCCTTGTTTATATCTACGCCAAGGTAGTAGAGTATGCTCCTTAGGCTTGCTATGAACGACCGCAGTTCTCCCTCGCTCGTTATATCCGGCTCCGTGACTATCTCGACAAGGGGCGTGCCGCACCTGTTGAAATCCAGGAGCGTAAGAAGCCCCTTTCGCACTATCTGCGCCGGGTCCTCCTCTATCTGCACTCTCCTTATCCTGACCTTTTTCCCGATGTCAAGATAACCTTCAGACCCTATGGCACCATCTGTCTGAGTTATCTGGTAGCATTTTGGTAGATCCGGATAGAAGTAGACTTTCCTTACAAACGATATGCTCTTGTTGATGGAGCAGTGCAGCGCGTTGGCTATGCCGAGCGCCGACTCTACTGCAGCTTCGTTAAGCGCAGGCTTGGATCCCGGGAAACCCATGCATATCGGGCACACGGAAGTGTTGGGTACCTCCGCCTCGGTGCTGCACGCGCAAAACAGCTTTGACTTTGTCGGCAGCGCAATATGAACTTCCAGTCCTATCTTCATAAACTCCCTATGTTATGTTTATACCTGTAAGTGAATTCCTCCTCCCACGATCCGACGAAATCTATCAGCGCGTGATCGTTCGCCTGCTCTCCCACCAGCTGCGCACCCAGAGGCATGCCGTCCATGTAATGGTACGGGAAAGTTATGTGCGGGAATCCGCCAAGGTTCGGCGGAACTGTGAATATGTCCATGGAATATGTATGCACCGGGGTCAGCCTCTTCACATCCTCTATCCTCGGGGTTGGTATCGGTATTGTAGGTGAGATTATGAAACCCTCCTTCAAGACCTTGTTCATCTCTTTTATTATCAAAGACCTGATCATTGCCGCCTTGGTGTAATATCTTGCCTTCACGCTTTCGCTTCTTATGAACGTCCCCAGCAGTATCCTCCTCTTCGCCTCCTCGCCGAAGTTCGACCGCGCCTCAGTGAAAAAGCCGTTGTAGCGCGTGCTTAGGTCCTTCTGCTGCAGCCCGTACTTGTAGCCATTGTACTTCGCGAGGTTCGTGGACGCCTCTGCGGTGGCGAGGATGTAATAAGC
>JAJYZH010000037.1 GCA_021800135.1 Microcaldota archaeon | reverse complement strand
AAAAACAATAAAAAATGAAATTGATTATGCGTATTTCTTCATCAGCTTGTAATGCAGTGAAATGCTGAATCCATATACTATTACGAATATGGCGAAGAGGGCTAAAGCCCACCCGAAGAACTGCGGCACGGTCACCTTCACAGGCACAAGGGTCATCAGCATTATGCCCAAAATGAACACGTAGATTCCCCAGTAGATGCTCCTGAAGATCTCCCAACCCGAATGCCTCTCCCTGAAGTGCAACAGCCTCTTGTACTGCAGGTCTGGGTCTATTACTATCACATTCCTTTTCTCTGCCATGTCATCACGCTTTATATAAAAACAAAAAAGTTCTTAAACCCTACTCGCAAGCCCATGTCATCCAACGCCTCAAGACTCAACCGTTCCTATCTCACGAATGCCCTCTTCAGCGTTTCGTTTTTTGCCTTGGCGAGTTTTGCCTTTCTATATATCCTCTCTACCTCTGCATATTCAGACACGGTCTTCTGGTTCTTGCTGTTTATAGAGCAGACATCCCTATACGGCATTATTGAAAGTTCGTAAGTTCCTATCTTCTTTGCGTGGTCTATTATCTCGTTTTTGTCAAAGCCTACGAGGGGCCTAAGAAGCAGCGTTCCTATGCCCCTGCTGCTTGAAGCCATGTTCTCCAGTGTCTGAGATGCCACCTGCCCAAGGCTATCCCCTGTAACAACCGCCTTCGCTCCCTCCTTCTCCGCGACAGCCTCGGCCAGCCTGTAAAGAAACCTCTTGAACAGAACCAGCTCATACCTGCTCTTCTCACCAGCTACGTAAGATAGGAATATATGGCCAGGAAGGTAGTATACTTTTGAGGAGCCGTTGGAATACCTGTTCAGAACACCGACTATCCTATTTATCTTCGATCCTGCCGCTTCCTCTGCGTTCGGAAATGCATGTATGTGAAGATAAACGGGAGTCAACCCGCGCTTCATTGCATAGAATGCCGAGACCGGGGAGTCTATGCCCCCTGACAGCAGTACTATGGCCTTGCCAGAACTGCCAACAGGGAGGCCTCCCAAACCCTTTATCTTATCTCCGTTTATTATAGTTCCGTCCTTTGTAACGCTGACAAAAAGTTTATGGTCCGCGTCCTTGTCTGCATTCAACTTCCTCTTTGCCGCAGCCTTTATGAACTCAGATACTATCTCTCCAGAAGTGAAATTCACGTCTTTGTATGTCCTGTGGGCTACTACCTTGACCGCCGCCATGCCTTTTGCCATGCTGCTCAACCTCTCAACGATGCGCTTTGCATCGTTCCTCTCCAAATACGCAGGCGCATACCATGCCAGTCCAAACACATATCCCAGCTTCTTTATCATCGATTCAACGTCGGAATCGCCGTTCAGACGCAGCAGCAGCCTGTCGCGCATGTTCTCCAGCGATTCATAGCTCTCCCCGCTTAGCGTCGCCTTTATATTCTTGTAAAGCCTCCCTACAAACATCCCTTTGTTCCTGCCCTTCACCCCTATCTCGCCATAGTGCATAACGATAGCGTCATACCTCTCCTTCATCTTTACCACGGCTTTTTAAACGCATCCGATACAAAAGCTTTAAAATATTTGGCGGCTTATCTATATATCCTTTTTGTACGTCAGCTGCAAATTGTGGCGTGGATAGAATGAACCTAAATATTATAAAATTGATGAAGACTTTCTATGCGGATTCAAGGCGCATACTCTCAATAAGTTACAAGCCTTCAAACGCAGAGTTCAACAAAAGTGCCAAGATAATCATGCTGGGCATACTGGTTATAGGTGCGCTGGGGCTTGTCCTTGCGATCATAGTGTCATTGATAATAACCGGAACGCTGTCTTTGATATGATCTGGTCCTATGAGAATAAAAGTTGATTTTACAAAGAGCCCTCAGGAAAACGCCAGCGAATATTATACAAAGGCAAAGGAATTGCTGCTGAAAAAGGCAGGGACTGAAAAGGCTATTGCCCAACTGCAGGACAGGCTCGAAGGCATGGAGAAGGAGCTCGCCGGCATGGAAAAGCCCCAAAAACCTGCCCTAAAGCAGAAGAGGGAGTGGTACGAGAAGTTTCACTGGTTCTTTACAAGCGACGGCATGCTTGCCATAGGCGGGAGGGATGCAGTGCAGAACGAGAGCCTAAACTCAAAGCATTTCGAAGACAATGACCTATTCTTCCATGCGGACATATTCGGCGCGTCAGTTGTAATACTTAAAAACGGAGTTTCCGCAGGCGCCGCCGCCAGGGAGGAGGCGGCACAGTTCGCCGCAAGCTACTCCAGCGCATGGAAGGAAGGCCTTGCAAGCGTAGATGTGTACGCAATGGGGAGGGACCAGGTAAGCAAGTCCACCGGAAAGGGCTCGCTAGGCACAGGCAGCTTCCTGCTCAGCGGGGAGCGCGAATGGTACAGGAGCACCGCGCTTGGCCTTGCGGCATTTAATGACGAAGGCAAATTCAAGGTAGTCCCTGCGAAAACGTTCGAGAAAATGAACAAATCCTATGTCCATTGTAATATCTCTATAGGCAAGGATAAGAAGTCAGATTCGGCTAAAAGAGTTATGAAAAGGCTTGGCCTGCGTGATCTGGATGATGTAATGCAGCAACTCCCAGCCGGAACCTTCAGCATATCCTAGATAATGGATAATGGAAGAAAAAGGAAGAAGAACAAAAATCAGCTAAGGAGTATCTCTATTTGCACCGTGTCGGGGACAGGGATCCTAAGTATCTGCCTAAGCGCATGCTCGCTGGCGTCTACTATCTTGATCAACCTCTTGTGTATCCTGAGCTGCCAGCGTTCATAAGTGTCGCTTCCAGTGCTGCACGGTGTCTTCCTTGTTGTATGGGATATCCTCTTTGTCGGAAGCGGTATGGGGCCGCTGTACTTGACGTTGAGCGACTGCGCTATTGTCTCTATCTGCATCATTATGTTATCCGCATCCTTTGCGTCAAGGCTTGATAGTTTTATGGTTGCTGTCGTCGACATCGATTCACTTCTGGAACGGCACTATAGCAATAATCCTTCCTGCCCCAATCGTCTCCCCCATGTCCCTTATGGCAAACCTTCCGAGAGGCGGGAAGTCGCTGTACTTCTCCACCGCAATGGGCTTTGTCGGCTTTATCTTTACCACAGCGGCATCTCCTGCCTTTATAGTATCAGGGTTGGCTTCAAGTGTCTGCCCTGTCTTCGGGTCCTTCTTTTCGAGTATATCCACGATCGTGCACGCAAGCTGCGCCGTGTGTATGTGGAATACGGGAGTATAGCCCCTTGCTATGACATTAGGGTGCTGCAGTACTACTATGAGGGCAGTGAACTCTGCCGCCACTGTAGGCGGATTACTTGCAGGTCCGACAACATCCCCTCTCTTTATATCCTTCTTGTCAACGTTCTTTATGTTGAATCCTACGTTGTCTCCAGGTATCGCCTGCTGCAGCTGCTGGTGGTGCATTTCAATGCTCTTTACCTCTGTCTTTATGCCTGCCGGCATTATAACTACCTGGTCGTTTGGTTTGAGCACCCCGGTTTCCACTCTTCCTACCGGAACTGTTCCGAAACCAGATATGCTGTATACATCCTCTATCGGTAGCCTGAGCGGCTTATCTGTCGGTCTTGAAGGCTCTTTTAGCATGTCAAGGGACTCCAGCAATGTGGGCCCGCTGTACCATGCTAGTTTATCAGATTTCTTCGCCACGTTCTCTCCAGCAAGTGCAGAATACGGTATGAACGGTATCGCATCCGCATTCTTCGTGCCGAGCGGCTTTAGTATGTCAAGCATCCCCTTCTTGAGCTCTTCGTACCTCTTCTGGTCATAGTTGACCATATCCATCTTATTTATCCCTACAACAAGCTGGTCTATTCCAAGGACATTCGCCAGGATGGCATGCTCCCTAGTCTGCTTGCCTATTCCTTCGTTAGCGCCTACAACTAGCACCGCGGCATCTGCCTGGCTGGATCCGGTTATCATGTTCTTTACGAAGTCCTTGTGTCCTGGTGCGTCTATTATCGTGAAGTAATACTTACTTGTCTGGAACTCCTTGTGCGCTATATCGATGGTAATTCCCCTTTCCCTTTCCTCCTTCTGGGCGTCCATCACGAACGCGAACTCGAAGGACGGCCTGTTGTACTGCTTGGCGAGCTCCTTATACTTTTCCATTTCCCTCTCAGGAATCGCCCCAGTCTCGAACATCAGCCTTCCTACTGTTGTAGACTTCCCATGGTCTACGTGCCCTATAAAAATCAAATTCAGGTGTGGTTTTTGTGTTGCCATCTATTTCACCATTTAACATGATCTATTTGATATGCTCTAACGCGCAAGAAAACGCATAAAGCAAGTACTTCTGCTACTCTTGCTGGAAGCATCGCATAAAGTGAGCCTATGCCGCGAATGCCTCCTACCTACTTATTGCAATGCAAAACTATATATGTTTTTGTTTTGCGGTTACGTCGTATATAACGTGATTGTTTAGGAGTTCGCCATCTTAAAATATATTAAGCTTTCTATTGTCTCTCCTTCATTGGAGAGTTGTGATTCGCGTCACAGCAGGCAACGATAAGGTATTTATATTAATTGGTTTATACGATTTATGAAATTCAGTGTGCGACCAACTTCGCATACGAATACGCTTGGTGTAAATATGCCAAAGACTCCAATATTCGAGGATAAGGAAGAAAAGAAAGGATCAGAAGACGATGAGGACGACGAGGAAGACGAAGACTTCGACGGCGACG
>JAJYZH010000036.1 GCA_021800135.1 Microcaldota archaeon | reverse complement strand
CTCTCCTGCCTCCCCTGTCAACTGCGAGCGTCTTGAACATGAATTCCGACAGCGCTATCGCCCTCTCCGCGTCGTTCTCATTCACAACGGGGTCTAGCCTTGTCTTTGCGCTCGCTTCTGCAAGCCTGATGAGCCCTTCTATCTGCCTTGGAGTTATGGGTGTAGCCCCCTGCCTAGCCCCTATCTTCCTCAACTCTATGTAATAGTTCTGTATCCTGTTCGCCGCCTCCTCTCCCAGTCTCGGGTGTATATTCTTCCTTGCGTATGCTATGTACTGCCTCAGCATCTCCCCGTCTATCGGCGGCTTCTCAACCTGCTTGTAATCCTCTATATTGGCAATCTGCGCCCCTGCAGCGCTGTGCTGTATAAGAATGTAATCTGCTATCTTCCTGTCCAGCTCCTCATCCATCACATCCCTTATGGGGAATATCAGGTCGAACCTGGAAAGAAGCGTAGGCGGTATGTCAAACTGTTCAGCGGGGTAGATATTCTGGTCGAACCTGCCGTACTTGGGGTTCGCCGCAGCAAGCACCGCTGCCTTTGCATTGAATGTGGCGATTATACCTGCCTTTGCGACGCTTATGGTCTGCGATTCGAGCGCCTCGTGCAGCGCCGCCCTGTCTGTTTCCTCGATTTTATCAAATTCATCTATGCAAACAATCCCGCCAGATCCAAGGACCAGAGCACCGGCCTTCAATACCCATCCTCCCTCTGCAAAATCATCCCTTTCAGCTACTGCAGTCATGCCTCCTCCGGTCACCGATTTTCCGCTTACATAAATCCCCTTCGGCACAAGCTTCGTAACCGATTGAAGTATCCTTGTCTTTGCGCTTCCAGGATCTCCTATGAGTAGTATGTGCACATCGCTCCTTATTATACCTCCATCGACAAGCAGCTTGTTCGGAGTTCCACCGAACAATTGCAGGGATATCGCCTGCTTCACCTCCTCATGCCCATATATTGAAGGTGCCACAGACCTGTAAATCTTCTCGAATATCTGCGGATCCTTTGAGAGCTCCATTATCTTCCTCTCTCCCTCATCATTTATCGATATTTCAGCGAACTCCTTCTGCCTTGGAGTTATCGATACGGCATCCAGATACATCGTGTAAAGGTCCTTCTCCGCTCTGCCCTTTATATTCCTCCTTTTCCTTATCCTCAACACACCGGTTACTTCCACCCTGTCTCCCGGAATTATCTTATTTACAAGATCGTCAACAAGCCATACTTCAAGTTGCCATGTCGGAGTGTTGCCCCTCAGCTTCTCCAAAGGGTCCTGCACCGCTATCTTCTGCAGGTCTACAAACTTGGAAGCTTCCTCAACAGGCTTCAGCGACCTCCTCTTGCATTCAGGGCATATTTCAGGTATCTCATCCTTGTCTGGCCTGAACTTGTAGACGGCTCCGCAGAAACTGCATTTGTACGCGCCTATCTTTACCTTTGGAATTATCTCAGACCTCTTTACCACGAGGCAGTCGAGGTCTATCAGCTTGTTGATGTATGCGGATCCGACGTCGAGGACCAGCGGATTGTTCACGTTCTGGCCGAAGAACCTTACATAGACATCGCTGTCTTCAGTTATAATATCCCCGACGAGCCCCTTAAGCGCCTCCTTTGCGCTGTCTAGGACCGAATCAGGCCTCTCTACCAGTTCCTCTGCAAGTTCAGCATCAAACTTTTCCAGGTCTCTGACATCTACCCTGAGTCCACGGTTTCCTGGAAAAGAAACTATCATCTCATCTATGTCACTCTTGTAGTACTTCTGCAGGAAGTCTTCAAATCTCGATTTAGCGGCTTCAAGTATTATCTCTGCCATAAACCCACCTACACCACGCAACGCGCACTATTCTGTGTTCTACGTCCATTAACCTCACACAGCTAAAGATTATGGGTAAGTAGATATAAAAAAGGGAACCGGAGACACAAATAGCGGCATACTCAAAACCGCGTGACACATAGCGATTCCGCCATTTTCACAGGCTTTACACCTTATAAAGGTTCACTTAAAGTTAAATTACTATCTCTAACTTATTACGGCCTTTTTTGGAATAAGGGTTGTGGTTCGGCTGTTTTGATACTACCCTTAAATAGCGGCTTTGCATCATCGAAAGATTTTATATCAATATTAAGATAGCTTGACAACTTATCTGAAGCAACAGGAAGATACGGGTACAGCAAAACACTCAACGTTCTGCAAATGCTAGCGCCTGTAAACAAAACCCTCTCACACCTTTGTCTATCCGAGGTTACTGTTTCCCATGGCTTGCTTTCTTGGAAATACTTATTACCTGCCGCAGCAATAGCCAATATATCAGCTAACCCGTTTCCGAGTCTGTTTTTTGAGAGACTGGTTTCAGCCTCACTTACAAGTGTACCAACTTCCATTAACACTTTCGTCTCCGCACCTTCCAAAGCACCATCTACGCGGACTTCCCCCCCAAAATTCTTATAAATAAACGTCAGTGTTCTATGGACAAAATTACCAATATTCCCGACAAGCTCATTATTTATCGTGGTTACCACATCCTCCTCAGAAAAATCTCCATCTTCAAAAGTAGGTATTTTTCGTAGAAGGTAATATCTTACGCCATCCTCCCCATACCTACCAAGTATCTTAAGCGGGTCCGCCACATTACCTAGCGATTTGCTCATCTTCCGCCCTCCCGATGTGACATATCCATGGACCAGTACCTCTTTTGGCACCTCTAACCCCGCAGACATAAGAATAGCAGGCCAATAGATCGCATGAAAACGTATTATGCCTTTGCCTATTACATGTATGTCGGCAGGCCAAAGCTTTTCAAACAACTTTTCATCTCTGCCAAAACCTATACCTGTAAGATAAACGCTCAGCGCGTCAAACCACACATAAACTTTCTGCGAATCATCGTTTGGGACTGGTATCCCCCATCCCTTAGACCTTTCAGCCGGTCTTGAAATACTAAAGTCCTCTAACCCTTGCCTAATGTAACTCAAAACCTCATTCTTCCTAGTCTCGGGGGTCACTTTTAGTTTGTTAGTTAGTATCAACTCCTCGAGCTTTTGTTCATATCTCGACAGTCTAAAGAAATAGTTCTCTTCCTGTACTACCTCAGGAGGCGTTAGATGTTCCGGGCATAACCCATTAACAAGCTCGCTTTCTTTATAGAATGCCTCACATCCCGTACAATATAATCCTTTGTAGGTTTTCTTGTAAATATCACCAGAGTCGAAACATGATTTCCATAACCTCTCTACACCTTTCCAATGTGCATCCTTATCGGAGGAGCGTATGAAAGCATCGTAGTGTAATCCGATATCTTTCGCGAGTTTTTTAAAACTCTCCGAATTCCTATCACAGAATAACTGTGCAGGGACTTTCTCCTTTGCAGCCGCCTGAACACTTTTCAGGCTGTTCTCATCAGTGCCTGTAGTTACGAAAACATCTCTGCCCTCTAATTTCTGATACCTTGCTATAACGTCTGTTTGTACAAACTCCAGGGCATGGCCCATATGTGGCGATGCGTTGACGTAAGGTATAGCTGTCGTTATATAAAACTTATTAGTCATCAAGCAAATCCCTTTATAGCCCACCAACCATCAGTTGACCTAAGTTAGACTTAGGGTATTATACGTCCTGCTTTTTTAATGCTTTTCTAGGCCTGTGAACTCCCTTGCGTTTACGCATGAGGATGAACGCGCAATAATATCTTTCCCTTCTGATTTGTTTCTAACGCGGCCATTAGGCCGCGGAAACGTGATACAATAGTTAGTGGAAACTATGAAAATAAAAACTTTGCGCACAACGCGCATTCTGTAGGGGCAAGTGAATATCGCTTGCAGTGGGTTACCAAGTACAGGTATGAGACTCTTGCAAAAGAGTCGCGTTGGAGGGATTGCAAAAGCGCAATCCGTTCTGTCGCCGAGAGGTACGGAATTGAAATAATAGAACTTGGCGCCATGGAAGACCATGTCCGTGTGGTTGTTACGCTCCCTCCAGAAATGTCGGTATCTACTGCAATCGGTCTTCTGAAAGGAGGAAGTTCGTATGAACTTTTTAGGAAACACCCAAATTCCAGGAAGACTTATTAGGCGTTCATTTCCGAGGAAGGGTTACTTCTACAGATCTGTCAGCAATATAACCGATGATGTCGTCAGAAGATATGTCAAGGAAGACAATGTGCAGCGTCAGAGGCGACTATTTTCCTGATAGAAATCCCACGCCCTTGGGTGTGGGTAATTTAAAATCCAATCACTATTACCCTACTCTGCTTCCAGGTTTCATGTCTTTGTCCGGACCAAGCAATGATACTATCTCCCCATCCTCCGCCGCGAGCAGCATCCCTTCCGAAAAGAAATCCGCAATCTTCTTAGGTTCGAGGTTCGCTACGACTATAACAAGCCTGTTCAAGAGCTGCTCCTTGGTGTAATGATTCTTGAGTCCCATGGCTATGTTCCTTATCCCTAGTTCACCGAGATCTATCTTCGCCCGGTATATAGGCCCCCTGGCTCCCTCCAGGTCATCAATTTCTATTATCCTGCCTACCCGCAGGTCTATGTTCTTGAACTCGTTTATATTGACCATTCAACCATCTAGAGCTCCGGACAACCCTCCTACGGGCGCTTCACCTTTCCCGCCTCCGCAAGCCATATCCTTCACCCCAGGATGCGACACCGCATACTCTATAGACGCTATCTCATCCTCCCCCGCCATGCCTCCTGCCGTCCTTATATCAAACACATCGCCCAGCTTCATCTTGAAGACAATTTTGGGCGCCACTCTCGGGTCAGAACATGCCAATACGACAAGTTTCGGATGCCGCGTTTCCCCCAAGTGCATGAAGTCCTTGTTCGTAGAAGCAAACTCCTCATTCGACCTCGCAAGCTCCTCTCCCACATCCATATCCACACCGTCCAAATCCGGCATCCTCTCCTATCTCAAGGATAGGGACTTTCTGCTATGCATTCTGTAAAAGCAGTTTATTCTTTCATCTCATATTTCTTTAACTCTTTGTGTTTGTTGAGGAATGCCT
>JAJYZH010000035.1 GCA_021800135.1 Microcaldota archaeon | reverse complement strand
GACCTTTCAACTATTTTGCTCTCGTCTACCCCATTTGCAAGTTCGAACATCTCCCTGCCGAAAACCCCGAACCTATCCATTAGCGTTATCACATTCCCCTTCGCTAATTCCCCTATCTTACTTATTTTCATCTCATGCAGTCTTTCCTCTGTCTTCTTGCCTATTCCAGGCAACTTGCCTACTTCCTTGCTCCCTAAAAACTGCATTATCTCTCCTTCCCTGACTGTTTTCAGACCGTCAGGCTTGGCATCGTCGCACGCCATCTTGGCGAACACCTTCCCATAGCTTATTCCTACGGTGCACGGAAGCCCTATCTCGCCTTTTATCCTGCGTTTGATATCTTTCGCTATGCCTTCCGCCTTTTCGTAGCTCATACGGCCGAGATCCATTGCAAACTCGTCAACACTTGCCTGTTCTATCGGGAACCTGTACCCTTGCAACAGCGCAAGAATCTTTTTGGATATGTCATCGTAGTAGTCATAGTCCTCCTGCAGATAAGCCGTGTCCTCATGTAGCTTGAACGCTTGCGACGTTGGCATTCCGCTTCTTATTCCGAACGCTCGCGCTTCATAGTTGCATGTCTGGACTACTCCCCTGAATTTTTCATTCTTTGGCGCAGTTCCTACGATCAGGGGCTTGCCTTTTAGTTCGGGGTGCCTGAGTTCCTCACATGCCCCGAAGAAGTAATCCATGTCTATGTGCGTGATTGGCACCAGCCCACCATATCTAATCACTTTAAAGATGTTGGTTCAAAATATTTTAATTGATTGGTATGAGGAATGAGGCAGTAGCCGGCAGCTTCTATCCGGAAGACAGAAAGGCGCTCAACAGCTTCATAGAGAATTCACTCAAAGAGGCAAAAGTAGACGCCAATGCGGTAAAAAGCGCTTACGCCTTCGTAGCGCCTCATGCCGGATACATCTATTCAGGGAAGACCGCCGCTTATACATACAAGGCCATTTCGCTCAATTCCAGGCTAAATGAAATAGAGACAGTAATTGTGATAGGGCCTAACCATACGGGGTTCGGCCGGGCTATATCCGTGTCGCTAGACGATTGGAGGACTCCGATAGAAATTGCGAGAAACGACAGAGCCTTTTCAAAAGCGCTCGCTGACGCATCCGGGTCAATAAGCATAGATGAATCGGCGCACAGGCTTGAGCACTCGGTTGAAGTGCAGCTGCCGTTTGCGCAATCAGTATTGCCGAACAGGAAATTCACGTTTGTATGTATGGGGGATCAGGGCTTGGATTACAGCCGTGCCCTATCAGAAGCCATACTAAAGGCAGAGGCGGAAACAAGCAGGAAAATAGCCGTGATAGCAAGTTCTGACTTCGACCATTACGAGAGTGCAGAGATTGCGAGAAAAAAGGACACAAAGCTGCTTAATGCGATTTCAAGGCTTGATAGTGCAAGCTTTAATAAGTTAATTGACGAATTAAATGACAGTGCCTGCGGATATGGCCCCATAACGGTGGCAATGCTTTATGCGTTAGGCAAAGGCGCAGGCAGGGGTGTATTGCTGGACTATTCGAACTCAGGAGACGCTATGGGGGATTACTCTAGCGTTGTGGCGTATGCGTCGCTGGCATTTGTGTGAGGTGTAGGCAATGAGTGTGTTGGGCATAAACGATTCTGCGAATTCTGGAGCTTCATTAGTGTCAAAAGGGTCGGTGCACTTCGCTGTAAATGAGGAAAGGTTCACTGGGCTCAAGAATGATGTAGGTTTCCCCTATCATTCCATCCGATACATAGAGAAGAATGCAAAGGACGAAGTGCAGGCCATAGCCCTGGGTTGGATAGGCGGAAACGCTTTGGTTTCGAGGGTCTTCCCAAGCTGGGACGTTAAAAGGAGGAAGCTCTGGCGAAGGGAGGTGCCAAAACCTTCAAGATTCAGCATGCACATGTCCAATATAGTTTACAGGCTTATCCAGGATCAGAATCCAAAATCCTTCTGGAAATACGTAAGCAACGCAATCAGCATACCTGTCACCAAGAGGAAGCTCTCTGCCATGGGCAGTAAACTGTATGATAAGGACGTCTATCTGGTCGAACACCATCTGGCGCACGCCTCTTCTGCATACTACTCTTCAGGATTTAAGGAGGCGCTTGTCATAACCCTTGACGGCGCAGGCGATGGCCTTTCAGGAAGCGTGTCGTTGGGTGAAAATGGAGAACTTAAACGGCTTGCCTCATTCAAGGCAAGCTCAAGCCTGGGTATATTGTACGGCGCAGCTACAGTGGCATGCGACATGAGATACGGAGAAGACGAAGGCAAACTTATGAGCCTGGCCGCCTATTCCTACCCGGCGTCTATACCTGGACTGGACGACTACTGTTACTACGATACAGGAAGCAAGCAGCTTGTATCAAGGCTCAAGACCAGAAACGAACTGCTACTGGCAGAATACATGAAGGATCACCTACTTTCAAAATATGACAGGGAGTCGTTCGCATACTCCATACAGAAGCATGTCGAGGAGCAGGTGGTTGCTCTGGTAAGGCAGTGGATAGAGGAAACTAAGGTACACAACATAGCGCTTGCTGGTGGGTTCTTCTCGAACGTAAAGGTGAACATGATACTCGAGCACATGCCAGAAGTGAAGAACACATTCATATTTCCAAACATGGGCGATGGCGGACTGTCCTGGGGCGCTGCTGCGTACATCGACTTTGTGCTAAATGGGAAGTTCAACACAAAGCAGGTCAACGACATGTATACAGGACCGGAGTACAGCGATGCGGAGATAGAGAAGGCGCTCAAGGAAGAGAGAAAGAAGGGCAGCATAGAATACGAGGGAATAAGCGACCCGGCAAGCTACGCCGCAGATCTGGTCGCAGACGACAACGAGATAGTGCTATGGTTCCAGGGAAGGATGGAATATGGGCCAAGGGCCCTTGGGAACAGGAGCGTGCTCGCGCTTCCGAGCGAAGAGGAGAACAGGAACATAATTAACATAATAATAAAGAAGAGGCCTTACTACCAGCCTTTCGCAAGCACGATACTCGAGGAGGACGCGGACAAGATACTCGGGGATTACGTCTATTCAAACAAATTCATGACCAGCGCGAACGCGGTCAGGCCAGAGCAGTTCAAGAACCTCATCGCAGCATCTCATATAGACAAGACCACAAGGCCCCAGATACTGGTCAATGAGAACCCGCTCTACAAGAGCGTGATAAAAAAGGTAAAGAAGAAGACGGGCACAGGCGCGGTGCTCAACACCAGCCTGAACAAGCATGGCAAGCCTATAGTGATGAGTCCGCAGGACGCATTGTGGACATTGGCGAATACGGGGGCAAAGACAATGATTATAGGAAAGTTCCTAGTCAGGAAAAGGAAGGGCGGCAATTAGATTTCAGGCACTGCCGCAGGGCATATTGGTTTCCCGGCCAGCAGTAACCGCTTATCAATATCAAGTCCTGCCAGGATGAAATGAGCGCCTGAAGCCCTTTGCATCGAAGAATCCTGCCCAGAGGAGCAGTATGCCTACAAACTCTGCAAAATAAAGGAACTCGGGAATGGCAGCTATATACAGGGTGCCGGCGACGCTCACTATAACGACTCCGGCTATTATGCTTAGCATCTTAGCGCCCCTGTTGTGCCAGTAACTTATACCTGCTATGACTGCAAGCAGCACGGCGGCTGGGAAAGTGACAAGCGATGAGGCGATTATGACTGAAATGGGCAAGCTTCCAAACACCACATATGTGACGATTATATTCCCTATTTCGGCCGTATATGTGGCAGCGGCAAGAACAAGCGTGGTCGCAACGCAGTAAGCATAATACGCGATACGCAGTGCTCTGGAGCTTACAAGTTGCATCGAACCCAGTGCAAGCAGTTCTACCGTAAGCGCCACAACGAATATGTATATGCCTGCCAAAGCCTGGCTGTATACTCCAAGCGCGAACGCGGCCTCCATTGCTACCCCTACAGCAAACACCCACATGCCCAGGCTCCAGAAGAGGTAGCTCGCCTGGCGCCTAGATCTGAAATTGAGTGTCAGGAATGCCGCGAGCACCACGCTCAATACAGTTATAAAAAGAGTTGATACCACAACAGCAGTTTGCAATCCGTACATATCAAAACCCATATGATTGAAACCCTCATTTAACCTTTTTGCCTTTCTTCATTTCAGGTATGGTAAACCGGTTCCAGAACAGTTTGTAAAGCTTCAATTTGTCAGGCAACTTGTTCAGTCCAGGAATGAAGGGCAGGAACATAAGGACTACAAATGCGGCGACCGCAAGGATCCCATTTTCTATATCACCCCACCACTGTATTCCACCCGTCATTATCTCAAGCCAGTTGTAGGGCGCTGTCCAATAGCTGCCTATCTGCCACCAAAGGCTGCCGGCCTTTATCATTCCCCACTGGTGCGTGCGCAAGCCATACTGGCTTGCATAACTAGAGAGCGCTCCGGTGTCTGCAAGAAGCCTTATGGTGTAAGTCTCGTTCAGCGGATTCTGCACCTCGCTCTGAAGTACGCTCTGGTAAAGGCCTGTCTGCGCCATATACGTAAGCTGGGAGAAGAGCCTTATTGCGGTATTAGTAGAATTAAAACCACCAGAAACGGTGCCATTGTCCAGGAAATAAGAGTAAGCTGCGGCAATGTCAGAATCCCGGGTCGATTGGTTTTGCCTGATAAGCGCCTGCTCATAGTTAAAGGAGCGGGTTATATTCACATAAGAAAGATATGGGATTGTAACGTAAGACATCGAGGTGTTAAAGGTGTATGGATCTATTGTGTCAATGTAAGCGGCAGTGCCTGAAGTATGGTTGAACTCCTGCATCAATGTAATCGCAAAGGTTCCCGGGGTACTCAATGCAACCTGCTGTATAGAAAGTGGAGCTATATACGGAGAGCGCAAGATAACCGCAGATACCAGCACTATTGCGAGTACGTATACCATCCTGCGGTACATCAGTTTGTGATTCGCCTCTACAACGCCGTACGGAATATCGCCCCTATATGGTGTGCTGAGGCCTCCCTGCTTGACAAGCATGTAATGGACGAATATCAGGAGGGCG
>JAJYZH010000034.1 GCA_021800135.1 Microcaldota archaeon | reverse complement strand
AGGAGCTGCGGGGTGCACCTTATTCTCGCAACTTACTACAGGGAAACCGATAAAGGTTAGCTCGTATACCGGGAAGGGGAAGGCTTACTCCTGCGAAGTGGCGATAGAAACCACAAACAACAAGCCGATAGTAAAAGGTATTGTAGAATACGACCCTGTGGAGGTGAAGAGGGGGCTTGTGGTAGAAGGCGAATTCGGCGATGTGAAGTATGAGAACAGCGATCATGGCGTATATGAGTACCTGAAGAGGACCGCGCTCTCAAATCCGCACATGCAATTAAAACTTACAGATCCTGAAGGGCAGGAAACTGTTTTTCCGCGTTCTATAGAGAGCATACCACAGAGGCCGAGGCCCACGAAACCGCACCCCCTTGGGCTTTCTGTGAACGACCTGCTTGACTTCGCGCATGTCAGCAAGAGCAGGAAGATATCCAGTTTCCTTGTTGAGACCTTTGCCAGATTATCTCAGGACAAGGTGGTCGAGCTAAAGGGAATTGCAAAAGGTGTGGACTTCGAAAAGGAGCCGAAAGCCCTTAGCTGGGCAGAAGCAGAGGGGCTTGTAAACGCAATAAAATCAGTAAAGTGGGTGGCCCCTGATGCATCCTACATAATTGCGATAGGGAAACCGCAGGTTGAGAAGGCGATTGGGAACATACTTGCCCCTGACTTCATATCTGTAGTTGAGAGGAAACCGAGGGTATTCAGGGGCGGCGTGCCATTCATAGTGGAGGCAGCCGTCGCGTTTGGAGGAGGGGCAGGGAAGAAGACTGCGGAAGGGTATGAAGGCAACATACTCAGGTTCGCGAACAAGGTTCCGCTGCTCTTCGACAGTGGAAGCTGCGCCATAACGCAGTCAGTAAAGTCTATAGACTGGAGGAGGTACGGCATAGACATGGAGAAGCAGCCTGTCAGCATTTTTGTAAACATCTCATCCATATACATACCTTATTCCGGAGTTGGAAAAGAGTCGGTCTCGCAGGAGGACGAGATTATGGAAGAGATAAAGCTCGCGGTTATGGAGGCTGCTCGTGGGGTGCAAAGGTACGTGAGCGGCAGAGCGCATGCAAACATAGAGAGCAATAAGTATAAGACCGTCATGAGGTATGCGAAACAGCTCTCTAAGGACCTTGGAGACCTTACCGGGATAGACCAGAAGAAGATAGAGGCAGACCTTGACAGACTCATCGCCAAACATTATCCAAGGGTAAATGAGAATCAGGACGACAGAGACAACACCGGTGAGAGTGCCCAAGAAGAGGATGGCGCAGAGCCTTCTGGCGAATCAGAGGGAGGAAGGGATTAAAGCGTCTCAGGTTATCTGTTCGCCTGGGTCGTCGGCATCTATGAGTTTCACGAATCCTGATGATATGTACATCTTCAACTCTTCGCTGTCCTTCGTTGTTGAAGAATACAGCTTGGACCTGAACTCCTCAAGCTTATCTGCGTTCAGGAAGGCGATATATGTCTTTATGTCAGGATAAAGCGTCAGACTCTTGAACTTGCTGGACTCTGAGTATATGTTTATGTACACCCTGTCCCCATGTATCGTAGCGACCATATCGGCGAGGTTGCTTGAGTCCAGGTCCGAGAAGATGAAGGTGTTTGACACGAAGAATGTCCTTAGCTTCTTGAACGTTGCTAGATAATCGGCGTCATGGCCGCTCTGCAAGACCCAGTAGGATGGTATGAAGAGCCCGTCGCGTTCTATTACCATGCCTGCTCCCTGCATCTTTGCCAGTAAAAGGTCTATGTTGTTATAGGTCAAGTTCACCGGGACATTCCCATACCTTATATAGCTTGATATCGCATTACGTATCTCCTTCTTGGAAAGTGGCATGAACTTCCAGTGGTAGTACATGTTGAGCTTGTCAAACGATCCGAGTAGTTCCTTTGCCTGTATCTTTATCTGCGTCTTTGATTGCGGGGGCAGTATCGGCACATCTATGTAGAAATCGTCCCTGTTTGGCGACCTTACGAGCACAATCATAAGGAAAACTATTATTACAACTACAGCAAGTTCGACATATTGGCTGTTTATCTTTATTACCTGCGGCGGATTATATGCTATGTAGGTGAAATTTTCCGAGAACATGTTCAGCGTGAAGCTTACATTTCCGAAAAGTTGAGGGGCGCCATGCGGAAACGCATAACTGATCGTGCCATTGGCAGCAACTCCTTCCTCAGGGTACAATCCTGATGCACTTATTGAATAGTTGACTCCGGATAGGGGTATCCCTGCATCGGATATAAAGAACACGAATGATCCAGATGAGAAATTGACCTTTAGGGGTTTTATTGCGAGCGGCGGCACGTATATGAGGGCGTCAGCGTATCTCTGGTTTGACAGGCTTTGCAGTGAGGCTATGTAGCTTCCGGGTCCGAGCAGGAAACTTATCGATTTGATGAATGTGAAGTTTCCAGATGCTGAAACCGGGGGCAGTGGTATAGAATATATGGCGCTTCCGTTGAGGCGGTATAGCGTTATGTGCGGCTCCAACAGCACCGGGACGGAGGTATTTGTGAATACCTGCATCTGCACATTGGTAGCTGAGCTGGGAGATATAGTACCGGACACGGAGAGCGTACCGTTTACAGAGAACTTGGGATTAAAATACGTATAATAGAAAAGCGAGTTTGCCGGAGCCGAAAACGTGCTGTTAGTGTATATGTCGACTCGACCATGGCCGCTGTCTAGTACGTTGATTAAGGGATAACTGTAGTTCGTCTGCGGCTCATTCATCATCAGTGCGATATTGCCTCCGGATAGCGCAAGAGACTTTGTGGGCACACTTTCATAGCCGTATGCATAATAAGGGACCCAGAAAAGCATCGCAATGCTTTCCGATATGTCAGAAGCAGCAGCGGAGGTGGATTTCCATGAATTGAGGTAGTTCGAAAAGGCTATTATAGATCCGGCCCCCCTGATGTTTGCATATGTTATGTTGTAATAGGATGTACCGTTTATCAGTGAGAAGGTAGGTGAAGAGAAATAAAATGAGCTGTTTGGTATCACCCCCGAAGCAGTTTTAGGTCTAGAGTATGCTGTAGTTGAAAGGAAGGATGGTACGTTATTCGATGGGGTTATTACGCTGCCTGGAAGCAGCATGTTTGAAAAGTTTCTCCCTATATATATTATGCTCGTGCCTTTCGAGATCAGGTATTGTAGCACGGTAGTGTTGGAATAGGACTGGAAGAAGGTGCTTGGCATAAGCCCATTTGGTATTATCAGTATTGAATCGTTCGCTATTCCTGTTACGTTCTGGAGGGATACTGGAATTAGCCCGGCCTGATTTGTTATCACGCCATAGTTAATTAGAGAATCCTCGAGGTTTACAATGAATTGGTTTATGTTTCCGCAGCCTATGCATTCGTTGGTTGCATTTAGGAAGTAGATGGTACTTGGTATCGGAGTTTTGTAAAGCACATCGTAAACGTAGAAGTTTGATATATTGCGAGAGGTATAATTTAGTATCAGCGTGGGAACTATGCTGCCTCCGTAGTTGTAGAACAGGAGATCCTGCCCGGACACGTAACTGACAAACGATTCCGGCCCTAGGCGAAGAGGCGGAGGCGGCGACACGGAGAGCTGTGAAAGCTCCATTTTCAGGTATGCAAGAAGCACGGCTACAATCACTACAAAAACAATAATGATTATTGCCACAGCAATCTTGGTGTTCTTATGCATTGGCACCTACCAAATCAAACCTGCCTCTGTTCCTGCTTAATCCTGAATATTTTCATAAAAAGCTTTGTCATAGGGTTCTGCTTCTCCCCGAGAGGTTTAAGGACATTGTACACTTTTATGTAATGCAGCCTTTTATTGATCCTCACAAAGTATTTCATCCGCATCAGCCTTGAAGGTCAGCCCTTCACCTCTATGTACCCGAGCGAAACCATCTTGTTCAGTATCTGTTCGACTCGTGGGGGTATTATCTTGTACGTATCGGAAAACTCGTTGACGTCTATGGTGTTGTTGTGCGACTCGATCCATTCCTGCACCATCACCATAAGGGACTCGTCAGAGTATGTCTCAAGTGACTTGAGCCTTTCTTTCAGCTCCTTGTTCTCATCGCTGAGCTGCGTGGCCTGCACGGTAAGGTTCTTGTTTGAAGAGGTAAGCTCTATGTTGAGCCTCTTGAGTTCGCGGTATTCGTTGAATAGGGAATCGTAATTGTTGAACAGCGTGCTATAACTCTGCGACAGCGAATTTAGGACGTCGTCTATTGTAGAGTCAGAGTACTGGAAGAACTCCGTAAGGTTTGGGGTGTACAGGTCAGATATCAGCGACAGGACGCTGAAGACGTTCTTTATAACGAAAAGCTTCCTAAGCTTTTCGCTAGCGTCCATTGGTATGGTATACTCTATCTCCATATGGTCCTTGAAGAACTTTATTATGAAAAACAGGAAGGGCTTCTTCTGTATGTCCCTGCTTTCAACGCGTATTATTGAAAGGCTGTCGCTTTCCTCCTTTATCGAGAATATCTGCAGGGAGGAAAGCCTGCTGGATATGGCGTAAAAGCTGCCAAGGAGCGTGCCTCCGATGCGCATTGTGCCTACTTTAGGTTCTATAACGCCTGTCTCTTCTGGCAAACAACCACTTATGCACCTGCAACTTGCCAAACTAGGCAAAAGTGCAGATTTTTTACCCTATCCGGGTCGGACATAGATATTGAAAAATAAGAATATAAAAGGATATGTTTGCCTGGTGGTTCTGCCGTCACTCATGCGCCGTTTTGCCGCCTCTCCTCACATTCCTTCCTTTTCCTGCGCCTTCAGCCCTTCCCGCCTTTGGCTGGATGTCCAACGCCGGAGTATAGTTCACAAGGGAGAGCAGATACAGGAACAGCACGATCAGCGCACCGTAAAGCAGTGCCAGCGCCTTGTTTGGAGAGAGCGCAATGAAGATTGCGGCGAAAAGTACCCCGATTATCAGGTATATCAGCCTCCTGCGCACCATCCTGTCCCTTTCTTTCTTATATTTTGGATAGCACTCTTTGCATACTACAAGCGCATATCCCTTTTCATTCCTAGTCACGTACCTTT
>JAJYZH010000033.1 GCA_021800135.1 Microcaldota archaeon | reverse complement strand
GGCTTTTGCAGGGATAAAGATACCTGTGAAGGTATTCGTCGATGCAGTCACGAAGCAGTACCGCGTCGAGGTCGGATCCCCGACTACAAGCGCCTTGATACTCAAGGAGCTGGGCCTTTCAGCCGGAGCGAAGACCAAGGAGGAGACAGTAGGCAACATAACCCTGGAGCAGGCAAAGAAGGTAGCGGCGTCGAAAGAGGCAAGCATGTACGGCAAGACGATGGGGGACAAGGTAAAACAGGTGCTAGGGACATGCAAGAGCATGGGGGTCACGTGCGAGGGACAGAATCCGATGGAAGTGATAAAGAAAATAAATTCCGGAGAGATAAAGATATGACGGGACAGGCGGCCGGCAGCGCAGCGCGCCATAAGGGATGGCCTAAGCCTGCCCTTTTGTACAATACAATGCGGAAGCGTTTCGGCTTCCTGGACTGGTGGCCTGGGGAAACGAAGGACGAGGTGCTCATAGGTGCGATACTCACGCAGCAGACCTCCTGGAAAAACGTGGAAAAGGCGATTGCAAACCTCAAAAACGCCGGAGCCATTTCGTTGAGAGGCATTGCACGCATGAGGAAAGACAGGATTGAGGCGCTTATAAGGCCCAGCGGATTCTACAGGCAGAAGGCGAAAAGGCTGAAGGAAACATGTGCATACATATACCGCAATTACGGATCTCTTGACAAGTTCTTCAGCCGGGACAAAGAAGCGCTGAGGGAAGAACTGCTTGGCCTGAACGGAATAGGGAATGAAACCGCAGACTCGATAATACTATATGCAGCGGAAAAGCCGGTCTTCGTAATAGACGAATACACCAGGCGCGTCATGGGCAGGGTATCCGGAATATACGCGGGCAATAAGAGCTACGAGGAGATACAGGACTTTTTTGAAAAAGGCCTTGAAAGGGATGTCGCGCTGTACAAGGAGGCGCACGCGCAGTTCGTTGAGCTGGGCAAGAACTACTGCAGGGCAAAACCGCTGTGCGCAGGCTGCCCGCTAGAAAAGATATGCCTGTACGGTTCAAAAATCAGAATCGGCACACGGCCGCCGCGCACAAGAAAGCACAATGCATAAATATCTTGCAAAAGAAACGTTACCATCGAATGTTTGTTCAATCCTGCTGTTTGCTTTTTTGCAGTTGTTTTGTGTTTAAATATCTATCGTAGACAAATATCTTAGAGCAAGGCAAGTATAAGCGACAATACGGCGAACGGTGCAATCAATTGGCTGCAGAAAAAGGTTTTTTGAAAGGTCTAATATTCCGTCTTGTGAGGAAACACATAGCCGGAGGGACGGCAGATTCCGCGATACGCACCGCGCTTAAGCTGAATGAAAAGAAGATCCACACCTCCATAACCTTCCTGAACGAAAATCCGCGCGATTCGGCGCAGGTAAGGTACAACGTCAACGCATACCTTCAACTGATAAGGCAGATATCACGTCTTCACGCAAAATCCGACATATCGGTAAGGCCGTCGCAGTTCGGATACGAATTCGGAAACGGCACTTTCGAAAAAAGCATAGAGGAGCTGCTCGAAAAGGCGAAGGAATCGAAGATAAACGTGTGGGTGGAGAACGAGAACGGCCATGACGCAAACGCGCTGCTCGGCGCCCTGGAGGCTTACAAGTCGCAGTATCTCGGCATAGAGGTGCCGCTGTCCAAGGTGTACAACAAGTCCGTGTGTGACAGGTGCAAGCGAGCAGGCCTGCAGATAAAAATCTCGGCTTACGAAGAGAGCGAAAAGAAAGGGCCGCAGAGCGGCGCAAAATCCGGGAGAAATCAGAAGCAAACGCAGAAACAGAAACAGAAACAGAAGCAGAAGCAGGAAACGCCCATGCTCGAGGATGTCCTGCCGATATTCAGGGGGAAGAAGGCGATAGTATCATCTTACGACGAGAAAATCATATACCGGGCCATAAAGCACGGTAAGGCAAGCAAGAAGGACATAGTATTCGAGACACTTTACGGTTTCAGTCCAAAGAAAGTAAAAAGGCTCATGAAAGATAATATAAATGTTCGCATGTATATCCCATATGGGAAGGATTGGGTGCCTTTTGCGATAAAAAGGCTGACTGAAGGCCATATCAGGGACATCGCGGTAGCGGTACTTGACGGGGAGGCAAAAAACAGCGATGATGGAGATGGCAAAGGAAATCGATAGGCCTGTCGACTTGGTTACTGGTGCAACGAGCAAACTCGGAAGCCTGATTGTGAAGAAACTCATTGAAAAGGGCCATGAGGTTCGTGTAATAATAAGGGAGGAGCCGACAACCAGCGAGGAATGGAAGAAGCTGCCACCCGGGGCGAAGCCGTACATAGCTGACATAACGCTCAAGAGGAGCGGCGACGAGAAGAACCTCCAGGCAGCCTGCAGCGGAGTCAACAACATATTCCATATCGCAAGCGCGGTATACAACTACAAGCACACATACGACGATTTCATAGAAATAAACGTTATAGGAACCGAGAACCTTATCAACGCCGCACTTTCAGCAAATAAGGGCAAGCCTGTACACTTTATCTCGGCCGGCAGCGTCACTGTATATGGCTACCGCAGGCCTGGCGAGATCCTCACGGAGGAATCGGAAACCCATCCCGAGAGCAACTATTCCAAAAGCAAGCTCATGCAGGAGGAAGTTATAAAGGCGTATGGGAATTCCAACCCTGAACTCAAATATACTATATTGAGATACAGCACGCTATATGGGCCTGGTTATGAGAACTCGTTCTTCAAGGTATTCAAGCTGCTAAAAGAGGGAGCCCTCAAATATCCCGGCGGCGCCGAAAACCACCTGCCTCTTGTGCATGTAGATGACGCAGTCGAGGCTGCCGTAGAGGCGTCTGACAGCCCGAAGAGCCTGGATTCAACCTACAATGTGAGTGATGGCGACCCGCATACGCTGAAGGAACTTTTCGATTCCGCGTCCCGCCTCCTAGGAGTCCCTCCCCCAACAAAGAAGGTTTCGCTTAGCCTGGCACGCATAAGGGGCAAGATATCCAATCTAGAGTACGACGAGTACGAGTTCCTGACCAGCGACAGGATAATAAGCATAGACAAGATAAGCAGTGAGCTCGGCTTCAAGCCGAAGGTCAATCTGGAAAGAGGCGGCGCGGAGATGGTCGGGGCGTTCCTGCACTCAGCAAAGCAGTAAAAGCATATTCCGGGCATACTGGTGTTCATTTGCCTATAGACGCAAATTCATCCAAGGTATTGCAGTCGCTGATAAAGGGATACTATTCTAAGGCCAAGGACATAGCTCCGCGTGCGGTGGAAAAGAGGGAATTCGGATTCGGGGATTTCGAAAACAAAATATCCTTCAGGCACAAGGCCTTCAAAGACGCCGCATCCCTCCAGGAATATCTGGCGGCTTCTGCGCCGGCATACGTCTCCTATTCATCCGCCCATTACTCATACCCGGATGCGAGGCCCATGGAGAACAAAAAGATCATAGGGGCGGAGCTGGTGTTCGACCTTGATGCGTCTGATCTGCACCTTTCATGCCAGAAGGAGCACGGCACTGGTTGGGTCTGCGACAACTGCCTCTCCTCTGTTAAGAAGGAGACGATAAGGCTCATTGAGGATTTCCTTATCCCGGATTTTGGGTTTTCAAAGAGCGAACTCGAGGTCAACTTCAGCGGGAACAGGGGCTATCACGTGCACGTTTACGGAGACAACGTGTTCAAGCTCGATGCGAATGGGCGCAAGGAGATAAGCGGATACATATCGGGCAACGAGATGGATCCGAGGTCCATATTCCCGACATTAGGGATACGCGGAGTCCAGCTGAGAGGCCCGAGGCCCACAGACAAGGGGTGGGGAGGCAAGTTCGCCAAGGCGTTCATAGGGCGTCTCAATACCGGGATAGGGGCGCTGGCGGAGCTCGGCATAGAGAGGAGCATAGCGTCAAAGATGGAAAGGAAGAGGGCAGAGATAATACTCGGAATAACGATGGGGAACTGGGACAAGGTCGACATACCGAAGAAGGCGGAATTCTGGTCCAGCGTAATAAGCAGCATGGTGATAAAGCAGAGCGACTCGATAGACAGGAACGTGACAAACGATCCATACCACCTCATAAGGCTGCAGAACTCTATACACGGCTCGACAGGCCTCATAGCGAAAAAGTTTGCGCTGGCAGAAATCGACCGATTCGATCCCATGAAGGACGCGATAGCGTTTGGGAAGGAACCTATAAGAGTAAATGCGTCCGCGCCGAGGTTTCACATGGGTGGGGAAGAGTTCGGGCCTTTTGACAACAGTACAGTAGAGCTGCCAGCTTATGCGGCGGCTTACCTGATTATGAAGGAGAAGGGCACGATGAAATAAGCCTGCACACCCATTCACTGTCGCCGTTTGCTTCCTACTCTGCCTCTATACTGCAAACAGCAAGGTTTTTATTCTGTTTGAGTGTCATTTAACTGCAAGAGGTGAATATAACCCATGGCTGAGAGGCTGCTCGTGCTTGCTGTTGACATAGACAACGACCTATACAGGAAAACCAGGATTTCAGGCCCTGTGGTAGGCAGGAACAATATTATCGCGGCAGCAGACAAGTTTATACTCGCGGACCCGCAGGATCCTGACGCCAACGTCCTTTTCGAGAGCGTTAGGAAGTACGACGAACTGAAGGCAGCGGGACATCCTGTGACAGTTGCGGCTGTTACCGGGGCGGAAAAGGAGGGCTATGTCGCCGATGCGGAACTCTCGCGCCAGATCGACATACTTCTTGACAGGTTCAAGGTCGATGCGTGCGTGCTTGTGACTGACGGAGCCAGCGACAACCGCGTCCTTCCTATACTTAAAAGCAGGATAAAGGTCAACAGCGTAGATCTTGTGAAGATGAAGCAGGCGGAGAACCTTGAGAACACATACTTCGTAATCTTCGACAAATTAAAGGAGCCGCACTTCGCGAGGATAATATTCGGAATACCTGCAGTGCTCCTCCTCCTGTTTGCGCTCAGCGCGTATCTGCATTACGGATGGCAGCTCCCCGTCGGGCTTATAGGCCTATACCTTCTGTTAAAGGGATTCGGCCTGGAGGACCCTATAGTGAACTCGTTCAGGGGCCTCGGTTTCAGCAGCGAAAGGCTTAGCTTCATATTCTACACCAGCACGATAATCTTCTTCGTAATCAACCTGCTTCTCGGGATAAGCGGCTATGTCAGCACATTCAAGACTACGGCGGACGCACTGACCTCGTTCGCGTTCGGCCTTGAGAGTTTCATAATACTTCTGCCCGTGACCCTTGTGCTATACCTCACAGGCAGGATAATCGACCTCGAGGGCAAGAGGCTCAGGTACAGGGCGATAACGCAGGGCAGCAACATAGGGTACACGATAGTCGTGCTGTCCATACTCTACCTCGCGGCAGCATGGGTCGCAGACCAGATCTACTTCTGGGAATTCCTGCTCCTC
>JAJYZH010000002.1 GCA_021800135.1 Microcaldota archaeon | reverse complement strand
ATTTCCTCGTCGACTTTCACTATGTACCCTGGAACCCTAACCCTCTTACCATTAACAGATATGAAACCATGTGTGATGAGCTGCCTCGCTTGCAGCATTGACTTGGCAAGCCCCTTCCTAAACACTATCGATTCGAGCCTCCTGTCGAGGAGTTTCCTTTCGTTCAGGTCTAACAGCGCGTCTATGCCTGACCCAGACTGCACCACCCCCGTTTTAATAAGCCTGCTTATTATATCGCTCTCGACCCCGCTCTGCTTTGCGGAAAGTAGCGACCTTACGTTCTTCCTGAGCTTGCTTACTTCTGTCTGGACCTTCCATATCTCCTTCATGCTCCTGAGGCCGTATTCGTTCATCAGGGCATTGTCCGACGCAATTCTCTGCGAATCCCACATGTTGCCCGGCCTCTCATGCTTCCTCCTGTTTAATCTAGGGGCTCCCAATTAATCACTCATTTCTTATCCTTGGCTCCTCCGGCCATGGCTGCTTTCTGCTGCGCCACTATGGCCTTCTTCGTGACGCCCACAGTTTCACCCTTCCTTCCAGTGGACCTCGTGTGCTGTCCGCGCACCTTCTGCCCGTACTGGTGCCTGTATCCCTTCCATGAACGCAGCGACACTTCCCTGCTAACATCCTGCCTTGTTGCGAATATAAGGTCGCTTCCGACAATGTGCAAATCTTTTCCTGTCTCAAAATCCTTCCTCCTATTAAGCATGAATGAGGGTATGCCAAGTGCGGCTGGATCCTTAATGGCCTTTTCTATCTTTGCCAGCGCCTCTTCCCCGAGGGATCCCACACTGGCATTTCTCGCTATCCCTAGCTTTGTCTCTATCTCCTGGGAAAGCGCGTGCGACATGTTGTGGCCTAGGCCCTTTACGCTCTCAAGCGCCCTCTGCAGGCTTAACTTTCCATCAACGTCCTTTCCTGCTATTCTGACTATGCTTGTCGCTGCCCCTTCGTCCTTCCTGCCTTGCGAATTTGGATTGGCCATATAAGCACCACGCCAGGGCTGGGATATTCATAAACCTTTTGGGTTTATTTTGAACCCAGACGGCTCGTAAGAGCCATACGCTGCCAGGTCTTTAATTCCAGGCGTACGCGTTACCAGTTTCCGCCACCCTGGCAATGAGTAGCAAATACCAGTGTATCTGATACTTTAAGCAGAAAAGTATTTAACCCCTTCGCATTCGGCAGGGAGAAACTTTCTGACGGGCCCGGTGGGAGTTCCACATCTGCGCATAAGCGAAGATGTTTTGAACCCACGACTGATGGGTTAAAAGCCCACCACTCTGGCCATGCTGAGTTACGGGCCCGTGCTTACCCTTTCTTTTGAATCATTTATATATTTTTTGATGATGAAGGATTAGGGAGTGTTGCATTGGAAGTGGAATCACACGGTCTAGGAGTTGTTACCATATATACTGACGGGGCAGCGCGCGGGAACCCTGGGGAGAGTGCATCCGGATTCGAAGCTGATAAAGGAGGCAAGATGCTATTCAAGGGAATAATCTACAATGGTAAAAAGACGAATAATTACGCCGAGTACGCCGCGGTAATAAAAGCGTTGGAGTGGTGCATAAAGAGCGTTGACCTCAAAAAAGAGAGAATCGAATTGTTTTCTGACAGCGCGTTAGTGGTAAATCAAATAAACGGCGCGTACAAAGTCAGGTCAGGCGACCTCGGTAAGCTGCATTCAAGGGTACGCGAACTTATCGCGAGAATCCCGAACCTAAGGATAAGCAATGTGCCCAGGGAGACGGCAGGGATAAGGAGGGTTGACGCCGCACTGAACCGCTTCCTAGATTCTACCCCCTCGTCTAAGCATAAGATATAAATATTATTAAAAGCAAAGTGGATTACTTTTATTGGTCTGGAAGGCAATGTAGGTAATGTAGATGCCTGAAAAGGGAGAAGAGAGCAAGGAAGAGGTTAAAAACGGCGGTCAGAGCGGCAGCGACCAGGCCAAAGAGCATTGGAAGAGCGGGAACTCGCTGTTCCAGGAAGGCAAGTACGCCGATGCGATCAAGGAATACGAAGAGGCCATAAAGATAAAGAGGGATTATGCTGATGCGTATTTCAACAAGGCGCTCGCCGAAAGGGTAATGGATAATATATTCGAAGCCAGAGAGGACCTCGAGAAAGTCATAGAACTTCAGCCGAACAGCCATGACGCGCCATACATAATGGGCGATATAGCAGAAGGCAGGGGGGACATAATCGGCGCGAGATACTGGTATGAAAGGTCACTTTCAAACAACCCTAAATTTGAGGATGCTAAGAAGAAGCTTGAGGAGATAGACATGAAGCTGCACTCAGGCAGTGTCGGCGGCAGTGGAATCCCTCCTGCAGGAAAGATGGAGCAGCACATAGAGATTGGCAAGGGGGCTGCAAGTAAGACAGAGGATAAGGATGTCGTGGAGGAGGGCCAGATAAAAAGCGTAAGGTTGTACAAACCCAAGAACACCTTTGACATGGTTGTTGGAGAACAGAAGGTTAAGGAATACCTTTATGATAATGTAGTGCTCGCGGTAAAGAAGCCCGAGCTGTTCAAGAAGTATGGGAAGAAACTAGGGGTTGGGCTGCTGCTTTACGGGCCGCCTGGAACTGGAAAGACATATATGGTAGACGCAATAGGTGGAGAGTCCAAGGCAAACGTAATGATAGCCAGGATACACCAGATAGTGGATATGTACACAGGCAACACGGAAAAGAACCTGAGCAAGATGTTCGAGCTGGCAAAGAGTAACAGGCCATGCATACTGTTCTTCGATGAAATTGACGCACTCGGGATAAAGAGAGGAGGAGGCGGGGCGCAGGGAGAGAGCAATTCCATAAGGCTTGCGGTAAACACATTCCTTACAGAGATGAACGGCATAGAGAGCGACCCCGATGGCCTATTTGTCATAGGGGCCACGAACCAGCCGTGGGACATAGATCCTGCGCTCAAGAGGAGCGGAAGATTTGGGGACAGCTTATACATACCGCCGCCCAAGTACAGGGACAGGCTAGGGCTGTTCAGGCTTTATCTTAGGAACAAGCCCAAAGGCTGGATCAACTACGGAAGGCTGGCAAGGGCAACAACAGGATACACCCCTGCAGACATAGAGAGGATATGCGACAAAGCTGCAATGAGGCCATTGCTGCATGAGTACAAATTCAACAAGGAAGCGAAGCTTACGATGAAGGACATGCTGGCAGTCCTAAAGGACAAGGATATGAGCGGCAGCACGCTTGACGAATGGTACAGCATGGTGAAGAAAGACGTGATAAGCTCCACGGAGACGCAGATTGTAGACGGAAAGAAACAGGAGATAGTCAAGGAGGGGAAGCTTGACGCACAGGAGAAGGTCCTTTACAAGTCAATGGTAAAGGATATAAAGAGGAATACCACTGGCTGGAGGATCGCGGTCAAGAAAATGGTAAGATGGTTCGCGCTGCATCTATTCTGATACTATGCGCGCTTTCCATCAAGGCAGCGTATAATTAGCCGTTATGTTAATAAGGCTACTTTTGTTGGCGAATATGCCGGTAACCATATTCAACACTACTTCGTTACCCTCAGAGCCGTAGATTAATTGCATAGTCCCGCCTGCACCGTTCTTGAACTCGACATATGTGTAGTCCAGCCCGTTCTTTGTGCCTGAAGTGATATTTGCTACAACCATGCCAAAGGAGCCGTTTAATTGTTTTGTGTTGGCGGAACCAAGCTGCACTGCGATTTCGGCTGCATGGCTTGTATTCAGCAGGGTATATTCAATACTGGCGCTTTGCGTGGTTGCTAGAGTTGTCCATCCGCTGCTTACATTCCCCTCCAGATGGGGGTCAAGCTGCGTAAGGAAAGTAATATTTATAGGATTTAGAGGATTGGATATGCTATAGGTGTTGTAGCTTGTCGGAGATTGGCCGAGAATGGATTTTGCCTGTGACTTGTTTAGATAGATAGGAAGGAACTTTGCGGGTTGCGTCACGGCCTGAGTGGTCGACTGTGTCGTATACTGCGTTGTGGATTGGGTAGTGGCTTGCGTTGTAGTCGGGGTTGTGGGCACTCCGTGCGGCAATAACAGCATCACTGCTGCGGCTATGATAATTATCCCTATTATCGCATATAGCGCATATCTCAGGCTATTTTTGTTTGCGATAGATTGACGGCTATTTGTAGATGAGGATTGCTGGCTTGATGTACCTGATCCTTGATTCATGCGAAAGACCCACTGGACTATATAAAGAGTATAGGTTTTTAATTGTTTTTATGCGTCTCGAATCATGCTTCTGCTATGCATTCTGTAAACGCTTGGTATAATAATAGGCATCTGATGAGGGCCTTAGCCGGGAATCGGACCCGGGCTTGAGGATCCACAGTCCTCCGTGCGGCCATTACACCACTAAGGCCATGGCATTATGATAGTTGCTTGCGCTAATTTAAACTTATCGTTGAATACACTACAGGGCTCGACTTTGTTCTTAAAACCAGGGTGCTGTTGTACTGATACAGGAAAATGCCGTCCGTGCCGGCGACAAGCCTCATAGCGGCCATCCAGCTGGAGAACTGGGACGTGTTACTGTAATTTGGTGCCGTGCTTCTCACCATCTCAGAAACAGACTCTACGTTTACCATATTTGTATAAAGCGCCTCTATATCCATTAGCCTTGAGTATGAAGCAGAATAGTAAGACATGTCTGAAACAACAAGGATCACGATAAATATCGAGGCGAGCAACGCCGTTCCGTAGAGGCTCATTCAACCACACACATATACACAAGATACAGTATACCCGGTCGTGTAATTAAGTGGTGCACACATGAATGCGTTTTGTTTGCAGCCGTATTCTGACCCGTAGGAAGTGTCGTTCTTCCCTGATTCCACACCTATGTAATGCAGCCTGTATAGGCTGGCGGCCTCGGGGAGAATGCCGTCGCATGCATTTGAGGCATATAACAGGCAGCTTTTTACAGTAGAATTCGAATAGGCAGCCTGGAATAAATCGAAGAAAAATTCCGGGAATGCATTATTCTGCATTAATGAAGAGGAGTACAGCAAAGACGATGCCATAAACACGGATGCCGCTATTATTACTATTGAGATCATCGATTCTGTGATGGCGAACTGTGCTTTCATAGTCTCAGCAGGGCGTCATTTTACATAGATATACGAACCGGAAAGGTAGAAGGAACTGTTTTTATGTGGCAGTTTGTTGCTTATGTATACGGTTATGTTGCTGAATGCAATCTGGCCGAATGGCTTGCATATGTATGAAATGTCGCTGTTGTAGCTCTCAAGGGCGCAGGGCGGCTTAGATGATGTTGCATTGCCTATTTCGGCTACCACGTTATTGTAGGCGCTTATGGTTTGCTGGATCGTTGCTAATTCGCTCCCGTCTATCTCTGAACCGCTGTAATAACCCATAACGCCGTTGAGATTATTGTAGGTCTGCATATAGAGGTTGTATGAACTGCTGTTTATTATTGTGTAATTGGAATTTCTGCGCAGCACGTAATAGGAATAGTCTTGTTCCGGAACTGAAGCTGTTATGCCCCCGCTTATTGTAACATTCCCTACAACACCCATACTTAGATTTTCCAGTATGCTTGAATTTGATGCATTTGTCAGAGATGAATGCAGTATTGTACCAGATGTGGAGTTTACGAGCGATAGTGATTCATTGTATAGATACTTGTTCTGCGTGCCTAATGAATATAGGGATACCCCCACCGGCTCTTCATAGATGCAGGTAGTTGCCCAGACAACCCCGTCGGAGTAGCAACTTCCAGAGAGCATCCAGTAATACCATTTGGCACTGCTTCCACATTCATGGTCTATTCCGTATTCATTACCCCAGAAACTGATGTAACCGCAATGACTCCATTCTGTAAGATAGGTCACGTTGCCTCCTGGTTGCAGGTTGCTCATAACCGAAGCAGACACCTCGTCCATGCTTGGGGTGAAAAGGGTAGGAGAAGAAGAGTTTGCCTGAGGCAGATATTTCGGTTGCAGCACAGCATATGAGCTCGCACTCGTATTTGCGTATGAACTACCATCGCGTGTGAGTATCATCGAATCTATGCTCAGGTTCAATGGACCTGCCTTCTCTGGCACTACATAAAATGTAAACACCTGTATCTGGCCGAGAGTCACGTTAGAATAGGTCGCAGGGGACAACTCCACATATTGGGCCAATACACGCATACTGGATAGCGTGGCGTTGTCGGAATAGACTACCACCCGCAAAGGATTAGATTGATTTACATACATGACTGAAGGGGCATACACATACTCGAATACCGAACTGTTCTGCTGTGAAGCAATAGAATTGCCTTGGGCTGCACCATTCTGGTTGCCTGTTGAGTTGAGAAGTGCAGAATATTCCGCGGTTTGCGAATGCGAGAATTGCGCATATGCGCCGAGCACGAACACGGCGAATGATGCGACTGCCGCTAGTATGATCACAAACTCTACGCTTGTCTGCCCTGTAATGTTATCCATCACTTTACCGCCAAAACGTACAGTTTACCTCCCACTGCAACAATCCTGCCCGGGCCTCTGTAATTAGACCCGTTAAGGTTCGAGACGCTGTACCCTTCGGCCGTGGACAATCTCATAAAAGAGGTTATGTCCGTGCCGGAGTAGTACTCGCTATATATGGTGCGCTGCTCTGATAGGCTTTGCACTATTGATGCGAAGGAGTCGTTCAAACTTCTGAAACCGTACCCGTAAGTTGAGGACGCACGGGATACAGAAAGCATTATGAAAGCAGTGATTATCATTAGCGACACCATTGACTCCAAACCGATTATCAGACCCTTATGTGGCATTTTTACCTACCATCATGCCAAACTCAGAGTAGGGGTATATCGAGAGGTTGGCTGCTGCAAGTGCATTGGCATAAAGCGTGCCTTGACTCTGCCAGCTCTCATTATGGAGTAGGCCGTACGAAAAGGTTACTGATGCGAGGAGGAACGCGGAACTTATCAGCAGCCAGAGCACCATTTCGAAACTTATTTGGGCTTTCATCGTGCAGCACCAAGCGTATACGAGCCATTGCCTGCAGAAGATACCAAGAGGTATTCCACGCTGCCAGAACTGTTGCAGACTTCGGGAGAGATTGATAGTCCGCTATCAAATGAATAGGTGACATTCCTGTATGCAAACGATCCTTTCGTAATATTCATCTCACAGACCCCTCTTGGCACATATGCATAGAATTTACTTGATGCGTACTGCATGTTGAAGTTTACCCCTGCCACAAACTGCATAAGAGCGGAGGAATAGTCTAGGGCAGACTCCTTTGAATAGATCCTGGCAGAAAATGAAAGTGCCGCTGATAGAACCACTGCGGCAACCACCAGGTACAGCATGAATTCAAACGAAATCTGCGCTTTCATTCTATCGCTGCGGTCACTTCACAAGGCTATTGGTCATGTTGGAGAGCTCGCTTGTTAGGGAACCAGTAACGCTCTGGTTTGCAGAACTGTTGAGGAATGCGTGCAGGGCTACACCCTTCAGCTGCAGTATCATAGCCAAGGCCACCACTATAACAATGCTGACTGCAGACAGCATCATTATGTACTCCATTGATCCCTGCCCCTTTCCCGATTTTGCTGCCAAAAGCAGCGTCTTCACCAATTCCATGTATGCTATTCCCATCTTACCACCTAAGCAGTACGCTTCCTGCAACAGAGCTGAGCCTGAAGGCAAGTAGTGCTATCACTATCTGCATCAGGGATAGCGAAACGACAGGCATAACTCCATCAGTGCCATAACCTGAAGAGTGCTTCACTATGGAGTTGTTTACATATGCGATATAGAACATAAGTATTGCTGAGAATAGGACCGTATTCTGGACCACGGCGCCTCCGAGGGCCGAAGTGATATGCATTATCTCCAGGCTTATTCCGGCGAACATTGGGAAGAATATTATCGTACCCATTCTTACTATCGAATCTATGCTCTGCATCTTTGCCGCGCTTAGCTTCCTGCTTTCAGTTTTTGACAATTTCAGTTTAAGGCCGGAGATTGGGGCATGGAGGTCACTGCCGGTAATGAGAGAATCGCCTATTATATGGGTAGCTGCGGCCAGCGTCTCGTTTCCGTACCTCGATGCTACCATGCCGATTTCATCTACCGAACCCGAATACCTGTAAGCGTCAATCGCGTGAGAAAAGCCCTTGTAGAAAACAAACTTGGGGTCCAAAGAATTCCTCAGTGACGCAATCGCTGATTTCTGGTACCTTGAATTGATCGAAAGGTTTGAGATAAATTGCAAAACGTCAGAATCTAGCTTGCCCCTGCCTTTCCCTGATCTCCTGTAGAGCAACAGTGCAATCGCGGCAAATGCTGCAAGGAGTACGGACCCTATTGACCTGTCAATGGCTGTTAGGAGTATGGATGCGGAGGCTAGGCTGATGGAAGCGAACAGCATGCTGCCGTATATTCTTTCCTTATCTGGCATATGGATCAGAGTATGCAATCCTTAATGATGAAAACACGAATGGGAGGATTACGACAAAGAGCAGAACAGGAACTAGCGCTCCTGAGCCCGCAGTATTTATCACTGAATATCCGGCTATGGCGAAAAGCACAAATGATGGGACTATAGTACCTGCTACCATGTTGAGCGAAGTATGCCTTTGGACAGATGAATAGAACCTTTCTATCTTATCCAGATATGCGCCAAAAAGCGAATTGTACGAATCTTTTACGGCCAGCGCAATGTCGAAATTGTCCGAATATGCATCGGCTATCTGGGTGAGGCCCTCCCGTATTGACATGTTTTGTATGGATGCCGCACGTATTGCTTGCGGCAGATCCTGGCCAGATTGAACCCTCCTTCTTATTTCAATGAGTGCCGATTGGATGTCAGGATTTGGAGAGGCTGCGGCAACTCTACCCAGAGCGGCCGATATGGGAAGCTTTGACTGCATTAGCAAGGTCTTGAGATGCTGAAGCGATGACAGGATGCTGTTCTCCATGCCCATCTTGAGCCTTTGTCTTTCGCTCAATGCTTCCATCCAAAAAGATGCTATGAAAACCAGCAGATCTATGGAATAAGCCAGCAACGCCCCGTATCCTTTCAGGAAAATGGCGATTATTGCGAGTGACAATAAGAAGAAAAGTAGGGAGTTTGCTGTATAGTAGACTGTAAGCTTCATGATATTGCGCCGTATTTCCTAATATATGCACGGGAGTTTACCGCTACATTGATGGGCAGGGTAAGCGCCTGCAGGAAAGCTGCGCGCTTCTTCATCTCTTTAAGTACGTTTCCTTTGGTCAAAAGGTTGGCAGTAGAAAACCTCGCGATTATTTTTGAGTTTTTTAGCTCCTCTTGGTTTATCCTGCCCTCGCTGACTACCTCATGGGCCTCAAATTCTGCACCCCTGTTTTCCGGTACCTGCATTTCATCCCTCGCAAGCCACCTGTATTCCACTATTTTATCTACTTTCCTTTCGGTGAGACCGTTTGACTTCATGAATATCGCGATATCCAGCATGCAAAGGGCCTGTGGTTCTACGCTCATCGGCTTCGTGGAAAGCCTGCTTACCAATGCTGTCTTGTCCAGATTGCTGTGCATTGTCGTTATGAACTGTACCCCTACATTCGCCCCAAAAAAAATCTCCCGGGCTTCCTCGCTCCTTATCTCGCCGACTATCAAGAGATCAGGCCTCATATGAAGCGCATTTATCACCTGGTCTTTTACGTGAATGTCCCTATCTCTTGTACCCCCCTGCAGGGCCACATAGTTGGAGTCCCCTTCTCCAAGGCGGATCTCATTTACGTCTTCTTCTATGCTTATGATTCTGCGGTAATAATATGAAAAGGAGGCAAGTGCTGAAAGCATTGTAGTCTTTCCCGATGATGGGGCCCCTGATATTATTATATTTGACTTTGCATCCATCGCCAGCCAGATATAGGACAGGATATCGGAATCTGCAGTGCCGTTTTTGAGCAATTCCTTCACGTCCAGTCTTGATCCGCCTGGCAGCCTTATTGTGGCGCTCGTGCCATTTATAGAGTAGGGAATTGTCTGTGCATGGAGCCTTGATCCATCGGGCAACTGGGCATCGATTACAGGGGTAACCGTGTTTATTTCCTTTTCTGTGGCCGCAATAAGCTTATTCAGCATATACCTGAAACTTCTTTCGCTCGTGAACTTTATATTCGTCTTGCAGAACCCATAGAGCGAATGGTATATGTATATGTTTGACTCGGGGGAGTTGACCACTATCTCTTCTATGTGCTCAGAGTCGTCCATCAGCATGCTGAAAGGCCCGGTTCCCATAGTCTCATGGGCTATAAGGTATGCGAGAAACTCTTTGCCTGAATTTGTGGCGTATCCGGAAAGCAGTTCTGCGGCAAGTTTTTCCGCTTCTGCTATGCCGTTTTTGGGGTTATACTGACCCAGCGCTATGAACCGCTGTATTATGCTGCTTTTTAACGCTTCTGCAAGCTGAATGTCTGGCTTTGATAGGTTGAATGCCAGAAGTGAATAGATGCTTTCTCCGCCGTGCCTGCCAACGGCCGCGAACCTTGCGGACATTTCAGGCTTATCCGGATATTCTTCAGATATAGAGAGGGATAACGGGGTGGGGTTTTCAGATAAGTTGCTCTTTGTTTCGTCTGTAAACTGTTTGAAGATTGATGGAACGCGCATTAAATCATTTACTTAAGTATATTATCATTTACTTAGGTAAACATATAAATACTTATCTTTACTATGCATATGGTCGTGAAATAGACATTTGTTTACTTCAGTTAACAACTTTGCACCATAATAAAAAGATTTATATATCTTATTTGAGAAGAGGGTATTATGGCGGGTGAGAATAAAGCTCCCGATAAAATTTGGGCGCTTAGGAAGTCAATAAGCAGACCTAATTATGCCGTTTTGGAGCTCCTGCTTATTAAATCCCCCAGAACTACAAGAGAACTGTACGCGGTACTTGAGAAGAAGTTTACCAGAAAAACCTTGATACTTACGCTCAGGGAGTTGTCCCTGGAACTCAACGCCATACAGCCTACGCATATAAGGACGGATATAGGATATAGCCTAGGGTATAGGCTTAACCCTAAAATAAAGGACGTGATAATAGGGGTTAAGAAGTTCTCAAAGATAATAGAGAATGCAGGCAAGGTCTAATCATTTAGTCTGACCAGACAGGATTAAACACCTGGTTGGTGCTTTACTTTTCCTCTACCCTTACCCTCTTCTGATTCTGGTACATCTCTATTATCTCTTTTGTTGTGGTAGCGTCCTCTACGCTTTTATCACTCCTTATGGCTTCTTCCCCGACTATCCGGGGGAACCTCAAGGCGTAACCTACTTCAGTTCCATCAGGCTGCCTTTCTCTGCCGCATGTGTGGGTTGGAGATTTCGTTATCTCGTCGGCCTTTACTGTTATTACGTATCTCGGCTCAACCCAGAAGTCAGGTTCTATTATTGCCTCTACCCTGGCGGGCCTTTTCTCCACTTTTATTCTGTTCAGGGCGGATCTGAACTCCGACATCTGTTTTTCGGTGAAGCCAGTGCCTATTCTGGATACTGTTTCGAAAATATCCTTCTTCTCGTTATATACCGTGCAGAGGAGGCCGCCGAACTTGAACTCCGACCTCATCCCCCTGCCAAGATAGTAGCCTACAATCACGAGGTCTACAGTGTCTGAGAGCTTGCCCATGTAACTCCTCTTCATCTTTATCCAGCTGAACTTGCGCGCCCCTGCTATATATGGGGAGTCAAGGTCTTTTGCCACTATGCCTTCTAATCCGTTCTCTATAGAGTCTTCAAAGAACTTCTCCAGCTCCTTTGGGGAACTTGTGACTATCCGAGCCGACGGCTTTATGGTCTTCGCCCCTTTTATGGCAGATTCGAGTGCCTCCCTTCTTTTCGAATAAGGGACGCGAAGGTAGTCCTTTCCGTCGAGGTACATTAGGTCGAAGGCAAAAAGATGCAGGGGAATCTCTCCTATCTTTTCTTCTATCGAATGCTTCCTTTTTCTTTGCATCGTCTCCTGGAAGGGCATGAATTCTCCCGTCGACTCGTTGAATCCGAGCGCTTCACCCTCTAATATTGCGTCCTGGGCGTGTATCTCGGTCTGGACCGCATGCACTATGTCAGGGAACATATCTGTTATATTCTCAAGACGCCTTGAATAAAGCCTGATGTCCTTGCCCCTTTTGTGAACCTGCACCCTGAACCCATCGTATTTCTGTTCAACAGCGGCCCTTCCGTGCATCTTCTCGATTATTTCTTCTGCGGTGGGCATCCTCTCAGCTAGCGCAGGCCTGATTGGTTTGAAGATAGATACGTGGAATTCCTTTATCCCCTCCATGCCTTTTTCCACGAGTGTGGTTCCGATAAGACCTAAATCGCTGCATATATTGTAGGCGTGCTCCAGTGCATCCTTTTCTTTCCTCTCCCCAGTATAAGCAACAGATAGTGCCTCAAGTATGGTAGCATCCCCCACACCTAACCTGAGCTGTCCTACAGGATATCTCGCCACGTATTTTGCCTCGGTGGGAGATGAAGAGGCGATAACATCGGCAAGGGTTTTTATCTTGATGTTCTTGCTGCCTTCCCCCGATGCTTGCGATATCTTATACATGGATTCGTAAAGCTCATGTACGCTGTATTTCCTTGAACTCATACGCCTCAGTTTAGAGGCCTTGGTGAGCTGAAGCGCAGTGTTGCCCAGGTCGCCGCTTTTCTTGTAATTTCGTTCCACATCGTCCTTGGAATAGCCTGTTGCTATAGCTATTGCCTCCTCAACAAGCTTGTCCGCCACTCCAAACTCTATGCCTTCAAAAGGAGGAGCGAGGACGCCCTGGGTCATGTATATTATTTCTCCAATCTCCTCATGAGAAGCGGCTTTGAATGCCTCCTTGAGTATGTCTATCATGCCGAGCCTGGACGATGTAGATTCAAGTTTGTCATAATAACCGACAAGCTCGGCAAACTGCATAGTTGCACCTGTCAAGAGTAGGGGTTTAAGTTATTTAGCTGTGACATCCTCCCACGCCTAAAGGCTGTGGGCTTCCCCTGCAATTGCAGGGTATGTTCTCAGTTCTTCGACACTGCTTGCAATGCCATTTGCACCGTAGAGGCAAATATCTCCCTGAGCGTCAGTTCGGGCAAGTCCTGCCCTACCTCTTTTGAGTATGTTTATTGCGGCGTTTATGTCCCTATCCATATGCATGCCGCATTTGTTGCAGATGTATGTTCTATGTGACAGCGGCATATCCATTATGTTGCCGCAGTTGCTGCATTCCTTTGTCGTATTCCTTGCATCTACCTTTATTACTTTCATACCAGCACTTTCAGCCTTGTACGAAAGCATGTTTATGAATCTGTTCCATGAAGCATTCTGTATTGGTCTTGCGAGCCTGTGGTTCTTTTCCATGTTCTGTATGTTTAGGGATTCCACAGCAAACGAGGTATAACCTGCGTTTACTAGTTTGTCTGACAATTTGTGCATGAAGTCATTGGATTCATTAGTGACCTTTGACCATTCTTTCTGCAGTTCCTGCTTCGCCTTCTGCCTTCTCTTTGACTTCATCTCTCGCCTTGCGATCTTCCTCTGCCAGTGCGAAATGTGTTTCGCCCTCTTTTCTATGAACTTCGGCTTCTGTATCGTCTTGCCGTCTGACAGCGCAACGAAGTTGTTCAGCCCCATGTCTATTCCTACAGGGTTTGTATCCTCTATCTTTGGCGGATGTATTATCTGTTCTGCGGTGAAGATTGCATAGTATTCATTTCCCTCTTTCTTTATTGCCATTGTCTTTATCTTTCCTTCAACCTGCCTGTGCAACTCTACCTGCACCCTGCCTATCCTTGAAACCCTGAGCATGTCTTTTTTCCTTTCCCTTTCAATCGAGAATGAACCGTTATCCTGCGGGTAAACAACACTGTAATACCTGTCCCTTGATTTGAAACGCGGAAATCCAACCTTCCTCTTTTTGCCAGATTTCTTTTCCTTTACCCTCTTGAAGAAGTTTCCATACGCCTTTAGTACCCTGTCCTCTATCTCACATCTTGTCTGCGAGTATATCTTCAGGAAATCTTTGTTTTCTGCGGTTATCCCCGCCTTTATCCTATTGAAAGTGCTTCTTTTTGGTCTGAAGGATTTGTCTTTTTTGTATGCATCTTTTGCCTTTTCAAGGAGTTTGTTGTAGAAGTCTTTTGACAATGCAAGTTGATTTTCTATCGCATTCTGGCATTTATCATTAGGGTAGATCCTGAATTTGTACGCCCTTACGACTTCCATATTATCTATATCCGTATTCATTTTTATATACCTTTTCTATTTATCCTGCGGTTCGCTCCCATCCCACCGCTAAAGCATGTGGGATTTTCCGCTATGCAAAGTTAACCAATGACTTATGCGCCAGTGCATTAGCAAGTAGATTTTGAGCTGGATATCCAGCCGCACCCCATGTTGGAGCTGCAGTGATTTCCGCCCAGATCAATGTCGCTTGATGATGCCTGTGATCCTGAAGTGCATATCATGCCCCCCATCTCTCCATTGATGTAGTTGTCAGAGAGATAGTTTACAGTAGAATTAGAGAGCTGCATGCCTATGCCGCTCCTGCCTGAAGAGGTGTTGTTCTCTATTGTCATGGTGGATGTGCCGGATAGGAAGTAGGCTATAGATGAGGCGTTGACAAAGTTGTTTGTGAGGTAGCCATTATTGCTGGAGTAGACATATATCCCGCCGCTCTTGGAATAGATGTGGTTGTACTCCGCATATGAAGAATTCGAGTTCTTTATGTTTATCGCAGACGTATCTGTATAGTTCAGGGTTATCGTGTTGTTGATTATGTGGACGCTTGAATTAACCACCTGTACCGGCGTTTCAAATCCCTTAAGGTAACAGTTCTCTAGCTTTGAGTCCTGCGAATTGATGAATCTTGCAAACGTTCCGCCAGAGTTGGATATTATAGTATGGCCGTTGCAGTTTATGGTTGTTGTATTGGAGTATACCCCGTAGCACACAGATCCGAAGGTGTATTCGTAATCGGCAGAGAGCTGCACCAGCCCGGGGGCGAGGAATGTTGTGCATGAGGGATTGACGGACTGCGGTGTTACGGCGGCAAGCCAATGGCAGCCCTGCTTTGTAAGGCCAAAGTTTATGCCGTTAAGCTCAGAGCTTATATTGCTGTCTTGCGGTGAGCACAGGTAGTCGAATGAGGCACTCGACTGCATAAGATTTTTATATACTGTGTTGTTTCCAGAGGCGCCGGTTATCAGCATACCAACGCCGTTTCTGAGTCCGGTATTGTTTATTATGCTGTTTTTCATGGAATTATTCAGCACTATGCCGCTGCTGGATTGGGTCCCTGATATTTTGTTATAGGCGATGTTCGAATCGGAAACATTCTGCAGGTATATGCCTGCGTTTGATGCTCCGTTTAGCGTAGATGAAAGCACTGCACCCTTTGTAATATTGTAGAACAGTATTGGGCGGGTGCCGCCGTTGACTGTGAGGTTTTCTACGCTGATGCCTGATGAATTAGTCGCGATAACAGCGCTGGCAAAATTTGATTCTGAGCAGTCACTTATGGTAACGTTCTCCAGGCCATTGATGTTGAAAGTAGAGCCTTGGCCGGGCTGCGAGGATAGAATGCTGTGCGAAGCGCAGCTTAATATTACGTTTGATGCCTTTATGCTGAAGCATGTGAGCCCTGTAGATATGGTATTGCTCTGCAGCGAGTAGTTGCCGGGCTTGTTTATAGTGCCGCATGAAGAGAGGGGATAGTATCTTGTAGATGGCGATACATGCTGTGTGCATGCGGCCCAGTTGGCATTTGTAAGTCCGCAAGCGGTGAGTTGCATAAGTTCATCGCTGTTGTTTGTATAGCCCGAGTTTGCATATACATCAAATCTGGAATTGTTGTAGGCTATGCCTTTTGTGAATATGTTGGCAAGAGAATTGTTCACATATACGCCGTACTGGTTATCTGACAGGTTGAAGCTGCTGAATGTGCCGGAATTCGAACTCGATAGGTACAATCCATAGTAGTTGCCGTTAGCGTTTAACCCTTTTACGAAGCTGCCTAGTGAGCCATTTACTTCAAGTCCTATGTTTGAATCCACTATTGTGGAGTTGAAAACGTTTGAAACTGGGGAATTCTTAAAGTATATGCCAGTGCCTGCGTGTGAGATCCTGCATCCTGAGATAGTGGAATTGCGTTCGCCGTTTACCAATATTGCTATAGGCGCGTCCAGAATCGTCCTGTTCGAACAGTTAAGGTAGACGTTTGGCGCGTCTATTGATATGCACGGGGTTGATGAACTGAGCGGATTTGAGGTGTTTATTATACTGGCCATTGATATATCAGAAACTAGCCCATAGTTCCCGGGGGAAACGATCGATCCGCAGCTGTTTATCTGCTTTTGGAGGACTATTGAGGATATGTTTGGAGGCGTGTTAATCCCCTTGCATGTCAAGAATCCGCAGCCCGTGCTATTTGTACATGTATTCCCACTTGCTATGCTGCTTTGCTTGAGTCCTGCAAGCGTACTGCATATAAACGATGATGGGGACCCATAGAGGTAATTGTCAATCAGCGTTTCTCCCGCAGAACTGATATTCATGCCGTAGAACGCATCCGACGCCACGGTATTGTTGATGAATCTATTTCCAGGGGAGTACCCCGCTATGCCTATAGACCCTTGCCTGCTTGCCGATCTGGACAGGTAATTATTGCTGAATGAGGAATTGCTGACTTCGTCAATGAACAGATTAGAGAGCGTGTTAAGCGAAAGATTGCTGAGAGATACCTTGTCTCCGGCCGAATTGGATAACGCGATGCCGTATGAGAAGTTTGATATTATGCACCCCGAAGCGGAAACGTTGTTGACCCCGTCGGCGTATATGCCGTAAGTAAATGGTGGGACTGAACCGTAAGGCCCTGAGCCGGTTATACTATTGCGATTGCACACAAGAGCAACATTGTCAGAGGTAACGTTTATGCAGGCACCCTGCATGTCCGGATATTTTATGTTTGCAGAGAGGTAATAAGTGCCGGGTTTGCTGAGCACGGAGCACCTGTTTATGTTTGAAAACTCCGTTTGCGCTATTGTGGTGGAGGTGGTTGTTATAGTGGTCCTGGTCGGCGTAAGCAGGGCCAGTAGGATTATGGCTACTACCAATACAGCTATAATCCCTATTATCATTAGTCTTCGTCTCTTGCCTGTATCGGTTCGCTTTATTTTCTCCGGTCTTGCTGCAGGTCCGGTTTGGAACGGTCGTTCCGGAGTTACATCGAAAGTAGCTTTAGGTTGTTCAGGGTTCGACTGCGAAGATCCGGATTGAATATCACTTATGTCCATCTATCCTCACATACAAAATTAGATAATATTCACTTTTAAGGTTTAAAGTAGTTTGTGTTTGGGATGTAGAAGGTGTTTTGTATTACTGGAAACGAAACAGATATTTATTTAACCTTAAGAAACACTAAAAGTGTCATACCCACGCCCCGGTAACTCAGTGGCAGAGTGCCAGTTTCGTAAACTGGAAGTCGAGGGTTCAACCCCCTCCCGGGGCTTCATATTTTTTGTTTAAATCCGCAGAAGTGGTATATAGTAAGTAGTGGGTAAATGTATCCGCGACGGCATGAAGAAAAAAGCCCTTTACCGAGAGGGCAAGGAATAAGATCTTTGAGAAGATCAAGGCCAATCTGATAAAACCCCTCTACAATAGGGATATGATAGGAAAGGCGGTGACGTGGGCGCTGGAGATTTTCTAAATGCGAGCTTTAGTGATTGAGGGAAGGCATAAATAGCTTTTTTGAAGTATATTGCTATGGCCAGCAGGATTCTTAAGAGATACGGATTAGAAAATGGAGCCAGGGCACTGATCTATACTGGATTGCTCCTTATTTTCATTTCTTGGCTTGTGGGGGGGTATTATTTTGCGCATGTAGGAAAAGGCGCGTTGCTTATAACGCCAGTTGTATTTACCGCTGTTACAGCGCTGCTGCTTATTGTAATAAGATATAGGTATATCCTCTTCGAAAGATACCCTTACCTTATGAATCTGCCTTCCATTTTCTACCGCATTGGTAAGCGCGGCGGAGATAAGCAAAGCATAGCTTTCAGTATGATATTTACCGTGCATGCGCTGGTTGTAGCGGTTATAGGCTTTATGAGCCTGCTTTTGACGATCTCAATAGGGTTTAGTGTGCATAACAGGATCGCCTCCCCGTTTCTATATTTATACTTTGGCACAGCGATTGTGCTTGTAATATCGGTATTATTACTCTACCGCAGGATTTATATCAAGTTTGTAGAATGAGCAAAAGGCCTTTCGCCTGACCGTGGCATGGGTCATAAATCATGCAATACATCCTTTAACCTATTAGCCGATTCTGATTCGGCTACTGCCAAGAACTCCGCCAGCAGTGTTTTAGCTACTTTTCTATCCCCTTTTTTGAACAGGGCATATGCGGAGTAGTATAGGGCATTTATAGAGAAGGTATCTCTGACGAGAAGCGAATCCGCATATTCCAATACCTTTGGGTAGTTGCCCATTGCATTGGCAAGCAGCATTTGCGAATAGTTCTCCAGCAGAGGGGTGCTGCCTTTTAGTTTACCTGCTGCATCGTCAGCCGCTTTCAAATCCCCTAACTTCAGGTATGCAAGGAACTGCAGGTAAGCCATGCTTATATCCCCCTTACCATTTGTTTCTGACAGGTATACTGCCTTGTTCAGCAGCATTTTGGCCGTGGAGAGGAGGCTTATTGAAGCATTCCTATGTGCGATGTTCTCTTCCATGAAACCTTGCTTATCATAGGATATAAGTGTGGTCTCGAAGTTCGAATTTTCTATGTATGCCAAGGCCTCAGTGTATAGAAGGAAGGGGTCTTCAGGCATTCCTATAAGTCTTTCGAAGGCAGGATATGCTTCGGCATAACTCTTTTTTCTGATACTGTCGTGTATGCCCTCCATGCTGGAGATATACTGTGGACTGCCATAACGGCCTCCGGATTGGGTTGAGATTAGATTTTCGCAGTTTCCACAGATAGTGCCTGAAGGCAATCCAAGGGTTTTTGCGCCGCAATATGGGCAGATTATCGTAGTGCCAGCCGCCTTTGCTTGCTGCATAACCTTCAGATAATCTCCAGTATTCATACTCTCGCCCCTTTAATTTACCAATGTATAGATTGTTTGGGAAACAATATAAGAATGGTATATTCCACATTTTATATGTTCTATGTTCAGGTATCCGTAGTAGCTTTCATGGATTTGGTGATATTATGGTAATGATAAATGATGTTGTTAAGGTACTATCGCAATGCGTGGACCCAGAATTAAATGCGAACATCGTAGATCTCGGCCTGATATATGGGGTAAAAATTTCAGGCGGTAAGGATATAGATGTTAAACTCACTATGACCTCCCCGATGTGCCCCGTCACAAGCGTTATACTGGCAGATGTGCAGCTTAGGCTGGAATCGTTGAAAAGCGGTGGCAAGACCAACATAGAACTTGTCTGGGAGCCCGCGTGGAATCCAGAGATGATGAGCGATACACTGAAGTATAGGTCCTGATTCAATACAGGTACTCCTCGTCTACTCTTTTATAGCTCACAAGTTCTTCATTTTTGAACCAGAGCGCTATTTCGCGTTTTGCGCTTTTTTCATCTTCTGACGCATGCACAACGTTTCTTATAGACCTGTTTTTGGCATCTCCCATATCGTATGAGTCTGCCCCAAATCTGCCCCTTATTGAGTAGGGATCCGCCTTTCTTGGTTCTGTCGCACCTATAAGCTTCCTCACTATGTATATAGAGGAATTTCCTTCGAGCACTATTGCTGCGACCGGTCCACTTGTAAGGTATTTTAGCAGGCTGTTTCTTACCCTTTGGCCTATCTCCATCTCTGTTTCCTTTATTTCCTGGCCTTTCTCCCTGTATGACTCTTTGGTTTTTCTACCTATAGAAAGAAGCCATTCTTCATCTGCCACATAGTGCTTGCCTGCGATGTCCTCGTCGGGCTGCACCATTTTAATCCCTATCACCTTCAATCCTGCATCCTCAAAAGTCGAGATTACTTTGCCGATCAGTGCGCGATATACGCCGTCGGGCTTGACCAAGACCAGGGTCCTTTCTATCATAAAAATCACTCTTTCTTGATAATATGCCTCATACGCCTTTATAAAAGTTCGTGGTGCTATTTAGTGCAAGGCATGATGCCGTATTCTTAGTGTTTGAAATGATAAGGCAACCTATAATAAGCGTAATGGGTCATGTCGACCACGGGAAGACTTCTCTTCTTGACCGCATAAGGAAGACTGCTGTCGCATCTAAGGAAGCAGGTGGCATAACGCAGCACATAGGCGCCAGCGAGGTCCCCATATCCGTCATAAAGAAGGTCGGCGGGTCGCTCATAGAATCGATGGGAATAAATGTAACGCTTCCTGGTCTCCTTTTCATAGACACGCCGGGGCATGAGGCATTCACCAGCCTGAGGAGGAGGGGCGGCAGCATATCAGACATGGCCATACTTGTAGTCGACATCACGAAAGGATTCGAACCGCAAACGATAGAGTCAATAGAAATACTTAAGGGCTACAAGACGCCTTTCATAGTGGCGGCGAACAAGATAGATATGATAAGCGGATGGATAAACAGCAACAGCACGCTATTCACAGAAGCGCTTAAGAAGCAGACAAGTAGGGTTGAGGAGATGCTGAATGAGAAGGTATATGGTCTCATCGGCAAGCTGAGCGAGCTTGGGTTTACAAGCGACATATTCAGCAACGTTAAGGACTTCAAGAAGGAACTGGCTATAGTCCCTGTTAGCGCTAAGACAGGGGAAGGTATAGCTGAGCTCCTTATGCTTGTAGCTGGGCTCTCGCAGAGGTTCCTCGAGGCGAGGCTCAATATAGAAGTAAAGGGCCCTGCAAGAGGCAGTATACTCGAAAGGAAGGAGGTCAAGGGGCTTGGAGACGTAATAGATGTAATACTCTACGATGGTACCCTCAGGGTTAATGACACTATAGCATTTGCAACACCAAACGGGGTCGCGACCACGAAAGTCAAGGCTATACTCAAGCCAAACCCCCTGTCTGATATAAGGGACGCTAAGAGCAGGTTCACCAGCATAGACGAGGTAACGGCAGCTTCAGGTATACGTGTGAATGCGACTGGGCTGGGAGATGCTATGCCAGGATCCCCGCTTATCCAGGTAGTGGATGAGAGTTACAGGGACGAGATAAAGATGGATATAGGCGACGTTTTCGAAGTTGATAAGAAAGGAGTGCTGCTCAAGGCAGATTCGATAGGAAGTCTGGAAGCGATAACTAAGCTGTTCCACGGAGAAGGGCTTGAGATAAGCAGGAAAGGCCTTGGAAACGTTACGAAGAATGATGTATCCAACGCGTTTGCGATAAACGCTGTCGACCCGTTGAACGCCGTTATAGTCGCGTTCAACGTTAAGGTTGATGAGGATGCCGCGGAAGTCGCAAGGGACAGCAACGTGAGGGTAATAAGCGGCAACATAATCTACAAGCTGATAGACGATTACAAACTTTTCCTTGACGAAAGGATGAAATCGAAGATGAAGAACCTTGAGGAGAGCGTTGTTCTGCCGGGCAAGATGGAGATACTGCCGAACTCGTGCTTCAGGGCATCCCATCCCGCAATATTCGGCGTGAGGGTAGTAGGCGGTACAATCAGGCCCGGGGACGTTATGATGGATGAGAGGGGAGAAATTATAGGCAAGATAAAAGGAGTGCAGAATGAGGGTGCGCCACTGAAAGAGGCGAAGCGGGGAGAGATGGTCGCCGTATCGATGAACGAGCCGACTTTCGGCAGGCAGATAAACGAGAACCAGATGCTTTACACTCGGATAAGCGAATCAGACTACAGGATACTCAAAAGGGACCTGGCCAGCCTGCTTGATGCAGAAAGCGAGAAACTCCTCGAGGAGATAATGGAATTGGAGAGGAGGAGGTAACAGCAGGGTTTGTAATATGACACCTGCATATTAGACAGGAAACGAAAATGCGCTTATTTTATCGTTGTAAAAATGCCCGTACGTCCTACTTTTATATCTTGCTGAAGTGTGCTAACACTAAAGCGGAGGATAAGATGTCGAATGTAATAATAAGCAACGGGAGGCAGAAGGCAGTGAGCGAACAGGATGTTGAATACGTTGAGAGAAAAGGAATCGGGCATCCGGATACGCTCATAGACGGGATAGTAGAGAAGGCGGCAGTTGAGCTTTCTAAAGCGTATATGGAAAAGACCGGTATGGTGCTGCACCATAACATAGATAAGGGGCTTATAATAGGAGGCAATTCGGAAGTGGGGTTCGGAAGCGGAAGGATAACAAAGCCCATAGAGGTCATAGTTGCTGGAAGGGCCACGAGGGAATTCAAAGACATAAAGTTTCCGGTAGACCAGATAATACTGAAAGCTGCCGAGGATTACTTAAAAGGGCATACAAGATTCCTCGACATTGAGAAAGAGGTCATAATCCAGTCGAAAGTGCTCAAAGGTTCGGCAGACCTTAATGGGATATTCAGCAGGGGCACGGACGTACCGCTCGCAAATGACACCTCTTTCGGGGTGGGTTTTGCCCCCCTCACTGAAACTGAGAACCTAACGCTAGAAACGGAGAGGTTCCTCAACAGCAAAGAATACAAGGGTAAGATCCCTGCAGTGGGAGAGGACATAAAGGTGATGGGAGTCAGGGAGAGGGACAGGATAACCCTGACTATCGCGATAGCTTTCGTAGCTAGCTTGGTCAAGGATATAAATGAATACATTTCTTACAAGGAAAGGATAGTAAAGGACGTGCTAGAACATGCTAAAAGATACACTGACAAGGAAGTCGAGGCCTTCATAAACTACGGCGACTCGCACGACAACGGAGTAGTATACCTGACAAAGTCTGGTTTGAGCTGCGAGAGCGGGGATGATGGTCAAGTAGGGCGCGGAAACAGGGTCAACGGCCTCATAACGCCTTTCAGAAACATGAGCCTTGAGGCTGCTGCTGGCAAAAACCCGCTCAACCATGTCGGGAAGATATACAACGTGCTTGCTGGCGAGATAGCAAGGGATGTTGTCAAGCTATATCCCCAGGTCAAAGAATGCTCGGTTTCTATCGTATCGCAGATTGGAAGGCCCATAAACGATCCGAAGAACCTGCATATAGACCTGGTCCTGGACAAGGGCGAAGAGCTGAAAGGGATTGGGAAGAAGATAAGCGATATAGCGGGCGATTACCTGGAAAACGTCGGGTACATAACGAAGGAGATAATAGAGGGCAAGCATCAGATTTTCTAGTCCGCGTGTTCGTGGCCGTTTACAAACTCGTGCAGAAGGACAGTGGCGTATGAGCCATTCGGCAGTGAGAACTCCAGTACTGGACCGTCCGACTCTATTATCCTGAATCCCAGGTATGGCGCGAATATGGGCCTAGGGACCCCTTTGCTGCTGAGTTCTGGCATACCCTTCATCCTGAACATCTCTTTTGACAGGCCCATG